>CAXBPL010000004.1:0-85784 GCA_963977615.1 uncultured Polaribacter sp.
TAGTTTTCTGTTTTTCATAATTATTTGAATTAACCTAAAATTATTTTCTTTTTAATTGTGTTTAATGTTGATATTAACTGCACTATATAAATTTCTTTTGCTAATTTAGGTAATGTGATTTCTGATATTTCATTTCTAGATAAAATTTGATTTATATTTTTTCCCAAGAATAGTATCTAACCAATTTTGATGTAAAATACTCGGATTTTTACCATAAAATTCTATACTAATAAATAAAAAACAAAAAGCTATAACTATTCGTAAAGAATTAGAATTCATGAAATACATATTAAGTAAAATTAAAAGATAGTACTTCCAACAAAGAGCGGCTTATTGTTCTTTGTAGAGGGTGAATTTGTTCAAAAGCTGATTTAGTAATCTAATTCCAAAAGATTAAATTTTTAATAAAATTATTGAAGTCTAGGAATAACTAAGGTTTTTAGTGTTTTTTGAGATTATTATTTAGCAGTAAATTAGACATTTTCTATAAATTTTTAGGGTTTTACACCAAAATGTTTTGCATTTGAAGATCAATTTTTTTTTAGATTTCTTAGAAAAAAACACCGAAAACTTAAAAGCAAAATTTTATTGACAATAATCCTATACAAAATTGTAAAGAAAAAGGGAATCACTTATGAAAGGGGAAAATTTAGGTAAGGTTTTAAATCATATTGCAAATGTTATTCCAAATTTTCATGACATATCTTTTCATTATAGATAACATGCATCTTCATTACAAAGTGCTTTAAAAAACCCTATAAAACATGCTTGTAAATACATAAAAAATGTATCAAAAGTTAAAAGAAGCTAGAGAAATTCCTAAGAGAGTAAAACATACTGATACTAAAATATCTAATTCACTTTATCACAAAAGACAATAAATGAATTCGTTTTTAAATTCACCTCAGCCTTATTTAATAACAGAAGAAAAAAAAACACCAAACAAAGGGATTAACGATATAATGAAAAGTAAAGCAGTTTACACTTTGACTTTAGGAATCTCCACAAAAAAAACCTCAACTAATTAAATATTTAATTAGTTGAGGTTTTTTAATTTAATTTCTTGAAAATTTATTAAAAACTTACCTCTAATGGATTGTTAATCTGTTTAGAAAATCTGTTTAAATAATTCTCCCAATCTTGTTTAGAAGCAAACTGTCCGCTTTTTTTCCATCCAAAACCAGCATAATACACTACTTTATTATTAATTACGTTTAAATGTGAATAAGCATTACTTATATCTTTAGTTTCAACATCATATTTTTCAAAACCTTTAAAGGTTTCTTTTGATGCAACAATGGCAGACCCTAATTCAGAGTCTGCATGAGGTTGCCAATAGCTTACCCAACCATTTTCTTTATTTCCAAAAACTTCGCCATCTTTCTCATGCAATGTTAAACCTGCTGAAATTG
Source organism: uncultured Polaribacter sp. (assembly GCA_963977615.1). Taxonomy (GTDB): domain Bacteria; phylum Bacteroidota; class Bacteroidia; order Flavobacteriales; family Flavobacteriaceae; genus Polaribacter. Next base: position 1,413 of record CAXBPL010000004.1, read on the forward strand.
TATTTGTTCCTTCAATATTTGTTGAGAATTTGGAAAAATTACTTCCTAAATCTAAACTGATTGTTTTGGATTCTGTTATTTTATTACCTGCAGCATCCCAATCTTCAAATTCTAAATAAAAGCTAGTTCTTAAAGGTCCTGTTGTAATAGTTCTCCATTTTGTATAGTTTTTAGATATGTGATATTCCTCACCAACTTTCACAGCAATACCACCAACTCCTCTACTTATACCTACATGAAAATCATCTAAACCTTCTCCTGTATCTTCATGATAACTTCCTGTTTTATCCACTAAAGTTTCTTTATACCATTTGTTGATAATAGGATATTCTACTCTTTTTAACCAAGCATCTACCCCACTTGATAAAGTTCCTCCAGGAATTGAATCTTCTACCATTTTTTGTGCAACAGGTCCATAAACTCTGAATGCAACTTTATCATTTTCCCATGTATAATCATCTGTTCTTTCTGGCACAAAACGAGAATAACATAATTCCTCTGCTTTTGGTTTTTCTGCTTCAGTAATGGTTACAATTTCAAAATTTACTTCAGAATTTGGGGCTATTCTTGGTTGAAATAAGATTTCATCCATAGTTCCATCTCCATCAACATCTACTAATTGTGTAACTTGTAATTCTCCTGTTTTTACATCTTTTATTCCAACTTTAGAAAAATCATCAGCTTTTAAATCTGATAATTGTATTTCTACAACTTCTTGAGAACGTTCAAAATCCAAAGAATTTTTAACTGTAATTGTTGTATTTTTTTCTTTTTGTTGGCAAGAGAATAAAACGATGACAAATGATAAAAAGAAAAGTTTTTTTAAGGTTTTCATGTTGATAATTTTTAAATATTTAAACGCAAAGGCACAAAGTTTTAGCAAAGAGCAAAGTTTAAAATGCTTTTTTTACTGAAAGCTAAAACTTATTTTCTGTTTTCTGAAAACTGCTATTGCTTACTGACTTAATACCTCCTAAATTTTAATCTTCGTTTGCAGGTTTTCCAATGGTTGCTAAAATACCACCATCAACATAAACCACTTGTCCGTTTACAAAATTACTTGCATTAGAGCTTAAAAAAATTGCGGCTCCTTGTAAATCATCAGGATCTCCCCATTTTCCTGCAGGAGTTCTACTTACAATAAAATCATTAAAAGGATGACCATCAACTCTAATTGGTTCTGTTTGACTTGTGGCAAAATATCCAGGACCAATTCCATTTGTTTGAATATTAAATTTTGCCCATTCAGTTGCCATGTTTTGGGTTAACATTTTTAGACCTCCTTTTGCAGCTGCATAAGCACCAACAGAATTTCTACCCAATTCGCTCATCATAGAACAAATGTTTATAATTTTTCCGCTTTTTCTGGCAATCATTCCTTTTACAACATGTTTAGAAACAATAAAAGGAGCTACCAAATCAACATCAATCACAGCCTTAAAATCCTTAACTTCCATATCAACCAAAGGAGTTCTTTTTATAATACCTGCATTGTTTACCAAAATATCTATTGGCCCTATTTCAGCTTCAATTTTTGATATATTTTCTTTAACTGCATTTTCATCTGTTACATTAAAAAGATAACCATAAGCATCAATTCCTGCTGCTCTATATTCTAAAACAGCGTTGTCTAGTTTTTCTTGAGATGAATTACCATTCACCACAATTTTAGCTCCAGCATTTCCAATTCCTTTAGCCATTGCCATTCCAAGACCATGAGTTGCTCCAGTAATTAAAGCTACTTTTCCTGTTAAATCAAATAAATTAATTGACATATTTTTGGTTTTTTGATGATTATCTTAATTCATTAATTTTACAATGATCCATATCTCCATAATCTAAATTTTCACCAGCCATTCCCCAAATAAAAGAGTAACTACTTGTACCTGAACCAGAGTGAATAGACCAAGGAGGAGAAATTACAGCTTGGTTATTTGCCATCCAAATATGTCTTGTTTCTGTTGGTTCGCCCATAAAATGAGAAACTGCCTGATCTGCAGCAACTTCAAAATAGAAATAAACTTCCATTCGCCTATCATGAACATGAGCTGGCATTGTATTCCAAGAACTTCCTTGTTTTAAGGTTGTCATTCCCATTTGTAATTGACATACATCTATAACAGAGTTTACAATGTATTTTCTTAATGTTCTTGCGTTTGCAGTTTCTGCAGCCCCTAATTCGATTGTTTCAACATCATCTCTTCCTATTTTTTTTGTTGGAAAAGCTTTGTGTGCTGGTGTTGAGTTTAAGTAAAATAGTGCAGGATTCTGAGCATCATCACTTGAAAATTCTACATTTTTATTTCCTTGTCCAACATATAAAGCCTCTTTGTGGTCTAAAATATATTCAGTTCCATCAACAATAACTTTTCCTTTTTGTCCAACATTAATAATTCCTAATTCTCTTCTATCTAAAAAGTTTTCAGATTTTAAAGCATCAATAGTTTCTAATTTTAAAGTTGATGAAGTTGGTACTGCACTTCCTGTTATAAAACGATCATAATGAGAATATGTTAAATTAATTTTATCATGTTCCATTAAATTATCAATTAAAAACTCTTCTCTAATTCTTGCTGTATCGTAATTTTTTACATCTTGAGGAGATGCTGCATAACGTGTGCTGTAAGTTGTTTTCATAATTCTATTTATATTTTAAATGAAAGTTATTTTTGATAATTTATTACAAAAGTAATAAATTATCATCAAAATACAATCGATTGTATTTTAATAATTTTATATTTGCTTTAGATAAAATTATTTTTCAGGTTCAAAATCGCTGAATTATAATCAAACTAATAAGAAGCATTTTTATTTAAAATGGACAACAAGGAAGTAACAATACATGATATTGCTGAGATTTTAGGAATAAACAGTTCTACAGTTTCTAGGGCATTAAACAATAGCCCAAGAGTTGCACAAAAAACTAAGGACAAAATTCTTAAGAAAGCTAATGAGTTAGGTTATCAGAGAAATGATTTAGCTTCTAATTTACGTAAGAGCAAAACTTTTACATTAGGTGTGATTGTTCCAAGAATATCTCGACATTTTTTTTCTTCTGCTATTGCTGGCATAGAAGAAACAGCTTTTAAACAAGGTTATAATGTTATTATTTGTCAGTCTTTAGAAAGTTTAGAAAGAGAGCAAAGTATTATAAATACTTTAGTCGCGAATAGGGTTGATGGTGTTTTAATTTCTATTTCTATGGAAACTGAAAATTACAATCATTTTAAAGGTTTGGAACAAAGAAACATTCCTTTTGTCTTTTTTGATAGACATTGTAATATTTCTAATACAAGCAGAGTTGTTATAGATGATTTTGCAGCAGCATTTACAGCTACTGAACATTTAATTCAGAAAAAAAGCACAGAGATTGCACACTTTTCTGGACCACAAAATTTAGAGATTTATAAGAATCGATTTAAGGGATATAAGGCTGCCTTAGAAAAATATAATATTCCATTTAAAGAGGAATTGGTCATAACTTCTAGCTTGATGGAAGCTGATGGCATAGAGAATACAAAAAAGATATTGTCTCTACCTTACAAAGTAGATGGATTATTTTGTGCAAATGATGTAGTAGCAATTGGAGCCATAAAATATTTAAAAAAAATAGGTAAAAAAATACCTGAAGAAATAGCTATAGTTGGTTTTAGTAATGAAACAATATCTTCTGTTATAGAACCTTCATTAACAACTATAAATCAATCTGGTTTTAAAATTGGTCAAATAGCAACCAATTTATTGTTAAAGAAAATTTCTAATGATGATAAAAAGCAAATTCATGAAACTATTATCGTTAAAACAAATTTAATAGAACGTAAATCATCTTTAAGAATCGATAAAGACTAATTATTTAGCATTTAGAAACATAATTAAAATCAAGAAACATCTTTCTAAATATTTTACAATTCATAAGATTGAAACTAAAAAAAACAATAAATACAATAACACTAATAAGTAGATTTTAAAAATTTTATTGAATGAAAAATAAATCAACATTTGTTATACTAGCTTTTATATTAATTATTTTTAATTCTTGTGAGTCTTTAGAGCAACAAAAAACCATAAAATTAGCTCATGGTTTAGATACTAGTCATCCTGTTCATAAAGCAATGGTTTTTATGGGTGAAGAATTAGAAAAAAACTCTAATGGAACATTAAAGTTAGAGGTTTATCCTAATCAGCAATTAGGCTCAGAGCGTCAATGTTTAGAATTATTGCAAATAGGTAGTTTAGATATGACCAAAGTTTCTGCAGCAGTAATGGAAAATTTTTCTCCTAATATGAAAGTTTTAGGTTTACCCTTTTTATTCAAAAACAAAGAACAAACTTTCAATATTTTAGATGGTGAAATTGGTAAAGAATTATTAGATGGAGGAAAAAAATATTGGTTAAAAGGTTTAGGATATTATGATGCTGGAAGCAGAAGTTTTTACACAAAAGAAGCTCCTATTTTAAAACCAAAAAACTTAGAAGGCTTAAAAATTAGAGTGATGGAAAGTGTTACTGCAATGAATATGGTTCGTAATTTAGGGGGCTCTCCTACACCAATTTCTGCTGGTGAATTATATACAGCACTTCAACAAGGTGTTGTTGATGGTGCAGAAAACAATCCTCCTACATTTTATTTATCTAGACATTATGAAGTTTGTAAATTTTTCTCTTTAGACGAGCATACAACTATACCAGATGTATTAATTATGAGTACGCATTTATGGGATAAACTTTCTGAAAAAGAACAAGTTTGGGTTCAAAAAGCAGTAGATTCTTCAGTAAAATATCAAAGAAAGTTGTGGGCAAAAGCAGAAACAGAAGCAATTGAGGCTGTAAAAAAAGCTGGAGTAACTGTTGTAATACCAGATAAATCTGAATTTCAAGAAAAAATGGTTTCACTTTATGATGATTATAAAAGTAATAAAGAAATTTATGAATTAATCACAAAAATTAAGGCATTTCAATAAATAAAATCACAAAATATTCTGATTTAATAACATATAAAAACTTTACGCTTTTTTGCGATTAAACACTATAAAAAATGAAATTTAGAAAAAAAGTAGACAAAATTCTAGGGGCTTTACTCGTCATAATTATGGGAGTAATGGTTATAAACGTTTTGTGGCAAGTTTTTACACGTTTTGTTGTAGGTACACCAAGTTCTTTTACTGATGAACTTGCACGTTATTTAATGATTTGGGTAGGAGTTCTTGGAGCTGCATTTATTTCTGGAAGAAGAATGCACGTTGCAATAGATTTATTACCAGCTAAACTTAATAAAGAAGGACAAATTAAACTCAAGATATTTATTAACTGTATTATCATCTTATTTTGCCTCTTTGCATTAGTTGGTGGTGGTTTTAGATTGGTGTATATCACTTTTACTTTAGAACAATATTCACCAGCATTACAGATTCCTTTAGCCGTAGTTTATTTAGTAATACCTTTAAGTGGCTTACTAATTATTTACTACAAAATCTCTGACATTTTATATAAACAATTATGATGGAATATTTACCAATACTCGTTTTAGTTTTTAGTTTTTTAGTGCTATTATTAACTGGTGTTCCTGTAGCTTGGAGTATTGCTATATCATCGTTATTAACAATGATGGTAAGCATTCCTTTTTTACCAGCATTAACAACCGTTTCTCAAAGAATCGCTACTGGTTTAGATAGTTTTGCATTACTGGCAATTCCGTTTTTTGTACTCTCTGGACAATTAATGAATAAAGGAGGAATTGCAAATCGTTTAATAGATTTTGCAAAAACCTTAGTAGGTTCACTTCCTGGAGGTTTAGCTTTAATTAATGTAATTGCTGCAATGTTAATGGGATCTATTGCAGGTTCTGCAATGGCATCAGCTTCTGCAATGGGAAGCATCTTAGGTCCAGAAATGGAAAAAGAAGGATATTCAAAAGAATTTGGAGCAGCTGTAAACATTACATCTTCTACAGTTGGTTTAATTATACCACCTAGTAATGTCTTAATTGTTTATTCATTAGCAAGTGGTGGAGTTTCAATTGCTGCACTTTTTATTGCTGGTTATATTCCTGGAATTTTAACAGGTTTATTATTAATGATTGTGGCATCATTTTGGGCAAAAAAGAAAGGCTATAAAGTAGGAAAAAGAAGTACATTAAAAGAAGTTGGCAAAACATTTTTAAAAGCTTTTCCGAGTTTAACTTTATTATTTGTAATAATTGGTGGTATTGTAGCTGGTATTTTTACAGCAACAGAAGCGTCTGCTGTAGCTGTTTTGTATACATTAATTTTAGGTTTTTATTACAAAGAGATTAAGCTAAAAAATTTACCTGAAATATTATTAGATTCTTGTGGAACCACTGCAATTGTTATGTTGTTAATTGGTGCATCTATGAGTATGTCTTGGGTTATGTCTTATGAAAATATTCCACAAGACATTAGTAATTTACTATTGTCTTTAAGTGATAATCCAATTCTTATTCTTTTAATCATTAATTTACTATTACTTTTTGTAGGTATTTTTATGGATATGACTCCTGCAGTATTAATTTTTACTCCTATATTTTTACCAATTATTAATGAATTAGGAATGAATCCTATTCAATTTGGGATTGTGATGGTTTTAAATTTATGTGTTGGTTTGTGTACACCTCCTGTTGGCTCTGTACTTTTTGTAGGTGTTGGAGTAGCTAATACAACTATCGAAAAGGTTATTAAACCATTATTACCTTTGTTTTTTGCAATGATAGTTTCACTACTTTTAGTAACTTATTTTTCAGAATTAAGCCTTTGGTTGCCTAGAATGTTTGGATTACTTTAAAACTAAAACCATCTAACTTAGAGTTAACTTTAAAGCATATAAATAATTTTAGACTTTCTGCTTAATCACTTGTTTTATTTGTCTTTTATTGGGTGTAGACACCTATTTTTATTAGTATTCGTAGGCTAATTATGTATTTTTGAAATCAACAGAAAAGTGTTTTTTCTAGTTTAAGGTAGCTTATTTATGCTCCTTCTTTCTAGGTAATAAATGTAAATCACTTTTTAAATTGAATTTTTGAATAGGTAAAATAAAACCTATTGGATGTCTTTAAACTAATAAAATTAAAAAAATGTCAATCAAAAAATATAACCACGTAGATTATTTATGGGATGAAAAAAAAGCAACTTCTTTTGGTGATAACCAAGTAGATTTATTTTTATATCGTTCAAATATATTAGGTGCAGATTTAAGAATCACTAATTACGGAGGTGGAAATACAAGCTGCAGAACTACAGAAAAAGATCCTTTAACAAATGAAGATGTTGAAGTTATGTGGATAAAAGGTTCTGGTGGAGATATTGGCACTTTAAATAGAGCAGGCATTGCAGGTATTTATACAGAAAGATTGCGTAATTTAAAAAACGTTTATGGAGGTTTAGCAGATGAAGATAGAATGGTTGGTTTATTCAATCACTGCATTTACGATTTAAATAGTAAAGCACCATCAATAGACACTCCTTTACATGGTTTACTACCATTTGCACATATAGATCATTTGCATCCAGATGCATTAATTGCAGTTGCAGCAGCAAAAGATAGTAAGCAAGTAACTAAAGAAATTTGGGGAGATACAATGGGTTGGGTTCCTTGGCAAAGACCAGGATTCGATTTAGGACTTCAAATAGAAAAGTGTTTAGCAGACAATCCTGGAATTCGTGGAATTGTTTTAGGTTCTCATGGTTTATTTACTTGGGGAGATACTTCTTACGAATGTTATGTAAATAGTTTAGAAGTAATTGAAATGGCTTCTGAATTTATTGAGAAAAAAATTAAAGAAAATGGTCAAGTTTTTGGCGGACAAAAAATTGAAAGTTTACCAGTAGCAGATCGTAAAGAAAAAGCTGCACAAATTATGCCTTTATTAAGAGGTTTATGCTCATCAGAAAATAGAATGATTGGTCATTTTTCTGATACTGATGTTGTTTTAGAATTCATAAATAGTAATGACTTAGAACGATTAGCACCAATGGGTACTTCTTGTCCTGATCATTTTTTAAGAACTAAGATTCAACCTTTAGTTTTATCACTTGATAAAAATGAAGATTTATCTAAAACTGATGAAATCAGAAAAAAATTAGAACCTGCCTTTGAAACATACAGACAAGAATACGCAGATTATTATAATACTTGTAAAAAGGAAAATAGCCCAACTATTAGAGATTCAAATCCTGTAATTATTATTTATCCAGGAATTGGGATGTTTAGTTTTGCAAAAAACAAACAAACTACTAGAGTTGCTAATGAATTTTACATCAATGCAATTAATGTAATGAGAGGTGCAGAAGCAATTTCAGAATATACTTCATTACCTCGTCAAGAAGCTTTTGACATTGAATATTGGTTGCTAGAAGAAGCTAAATTACAACGTATGCCAAAAGAACAACCTTTGTCTAGAAAAGTGGCTTTTGTAACAGGTGCTGGAGGAGGAATAGGTAAAGCAATTGCAGATAAATTAGCAGCAGAAGGAGCAAATGTTGTTTTAACAGATATTAATGAAGCGAGTTTAATTGAAGCAAATGCAACATACAAAAGAGATATTTCTACTTATGCAGTTTGCGACGTAACAAACACAGCATCAATTGCATCAGCATACAAAACAGCTTGTTTAGAATTTGGAGGTGTAGACATTGTAGTACACAGTGCAGGTTTAGCAATTTCTAAAACTCTAGAAGATACAACAAGTAAAGATTGGGATATTTTACAAAGCATTTTAGTAAAAGGTCAGTTTGAGTTGGCACAACAAGCTGTAGAAATTATGCGCAAACAAGCTTTAGGAGGAGATTATATTGCTATAGCAAGTAAAAACGGATTAGTTGCAGGACCAAATAATGTTGCTTATGGAACAGCAAAAGCTGCACAACAACATATGGTTCGATTGTTGGCTGCAGAATTAGGTAAAGATAAAATTAGAGTAAACACCGTAAATCCTGATGGTGTAATTGTAGGTAGTAAAATTTGGGAAGGAGCTTGGGCTGAAGGAAGAGCAAAAGCAAACGGAATTACTGTGGAAGAATTACCCGCTTTTTACGCAAAAAGAAACTTATTAAACGAAATTATTAGACCAGAAGATATTGCAAACGGAGTTTTTTCTTTTGTTGGTATTCTTGATAAATCTACAGGAAATATTATTAATGTAGATGGTGGAATGGCAAATGCTTTTGTTAGATAAACAAGAATAAATATAGCTCAGTACTAGCATACATTATCGTTTATAAGAGTTCTCTAGTATTACAAGAAAAAATTATACAGCATGAAAATCCAAAAACAGCAAATCTTTGATTTTAATAAAAAAGAGTTAGAAAATCATACTGAAAACTTTGATTTTTTAGCAAATCAACTCACAAAAAAAGGAAACAATATTCCTGATATTGTTTCAAAATTAGCTGCATTTCAAGTTGCAATTCCAAGTTGGGCTTTAGGAGCTGGAGGAACTCGTTTTGGAAGGTTTTCTTATTTTGGAGAGCCCTCTACTTTATCACAAAAAATAGATGATATTGGTCTTTTACATTCTCTAACACAAACTGCTGGTGCTGTTTCTTTACATATTCCTTGGGATATTCCATCAGATTATGCTGCAATAAAACAACAAGCTGATGCTTTGCATATTAAGTTCGATTCTGTAAATTCTAATACATTTCAGGATCAAAAAAACGCAAAAGAGAGCTATAAATTTGGCTCTCTAAGCAATACAAGTCAAATTATTAGGGAACAAGCTATTGCTCATAATTTAGACGTTATTAATATTGGCGAAAAATTAGGTTCTAAAAGTTTAACAGTTTGGTTAGCTGATGGTTCATCTTTTCCAGGGCAAAACAATTTTCAAACAGCATTTAAAAATACACAAAATAGTTTGGTAGATATTTATGCAGGTTTGCCTGAAGATTGGAAACTACTAATTGAATACAAACCTTATGAGCCAAACTTTTATTCAACAGTAATTCAAGATTGGGGTACTTCTTTAATGTTGGCAAATGGTTGTGGAGACAAAGCATTTACGTTAGTAGATTTAGGACATCATTTACCAAATTCTAATATTGAACAAATAGTATCAATTTTACAATTGAAAGGAAAACTTGGAGGTTTTCATTTTAACGATAGTAAATATGGAGATGATGATTTAACAGTGGGTAGTATTAAACCTTATGCTCTTTTCTTAATTTTTAACGAACTGGTTTATGGAATGGCAAACAATCCTCAAAACCCAGATTTAGCTTGGATGATTGATGCAAGTCACAATATAAAAGATCCGTTAGAAGATTTAATTCAATCTTTAGAAGCCATCCAAGAAGCGTATGCAAAAGCACTTTTAGTAGATCAAAATTTATTAAAAGAAGCACAAGAAGCAAATGATGTGGTAAAATGTCAAGAAATTTTACAGGGAGCTTATAGAACAGATGTTAGGCCGTTAATAGAAAAAGCGCGTTTAAATTCTGGTGGAGTTTTAAATCCTATAAATGCTTACAGAAATTTAGGTGTTAGAAATCAATTGATAAAAGAAAGAGGTAAAAACACCATTGCAACAGGACTTTAAAATCTTTTTATGACACAAAATGTAACTGCTGTTTTTGATATTGGTAAAACCAATAAAAAGTTTTTCCTTTTTGATAAAAATTTTAAAGAAGTATATAAAGAGTATATTTCTTTTGATGAAATTAAAGATGAAGATGGTCATCCAACAGAAAATATACAAGCATTACATCATTGGTTAAAAGAGGTTTTTAATAGAATTTTAGAAACCAAAGAATTTAACGTAAAAGCCATTAATTTTTCTACATATGGAGCAAGTTTTGTCCATTTAGATGAAAATGGAGAAATAGTAACACCTTTATACAATTACACCAAAGAAATTGACAACCATTTTGTGGATGGTTTTTATAAAAAATACGGTTCAGAATTAGAATTAATTAGAACAAGTGGTTCTACAAAATCTGGCATGTTAAACTCTGGTATTCAGTTATACTGGTTAAAACATACCAAACCAGAAATTTATAAAAAAATAAAATATTCTTTGCATTTACCTCAATATTTAAGTTATATTTTTACAGGCATTCCTTTAAGTGAATATACAAGTATTGGCTGTCACACAACTTTGTGGAATTACGAAACCAAAGATTATCAAGATTGGGTTTATAAAGAAGAAATTCATAAAATTTTACCACAAATTGTATCTACAGAAACAAGTATTAATATCAATTATAATGGAAAAAGAATTAAAATAGGAGTTGGTATTCACGATAGTTCATCTGCACTTTTACCTTATGTAAGAAGCATAAAAAAACCTTTTATTTTAGTTTCTACTGGTACTTGGTCTATAGCATTAAACCCTTATGCAGATAGTTTTTTAACTAAAAACGACGTGCAAAAACAGTGTATTAATTATATGAGGATTAACGGAAAACCCGTAAAATCTGCAAGAGTATTTTTAGGAAATGAGTATAATATTCAAGTAGAAAAATTATCTGAAAATTTTAAAGTTGATAAAGAGTATCACAAAACAATTACTTTTAATTATGATATTTTTTTAAAAATTATAAAAGACTTTGAATATTCTTTTAAATGGGAGTCATTTTCTGATAAAAATATGCCAGAAAAAACTACTTATTCTCATGCTGATTTTGAGCATGCTTATCATCATTTAATGATAGAATTAGTACAGTTACAAGTAGAAAGCATTCAAAAAATTACTAGTTCTAACCAAATTAATAGGTTGTATATTGATGGTGGCTTTACTGATAACGATCTGTATATAAAACTATTATCTCACTATTTAAGAGAAATGAAATTACGCACTACAAAAGCTTCTTTAGGATCTGCTTTAGGTGCTGCAATTGCAATTTCTGACACAAAATTGAATTCAAAATTTCTTAAAAAGAATTATGCATTAAAAAAGCACATACCATTTATTCTCAAATAAATTATGCCTTTAAAAATAGACACACGTTTTCCATCAATAGATGATTTAAGAACTAAAGCACAAAAAAAAATTCCAAAATTTGCTTTTGAATATTTAGATGGTGGCTGTAATGAAGACGTAAATCTCCATAGAAATACATCCGAATTAAGAGAAGTGCAATTAAAACCACAATATTTAAGAAATTATAATGGATCAAGTTTAAAAACAAATCTTTTTGGAATTGAATATGATGCTCCTTTTGGAATTGCACCTGTAGGTTTGCAAGGATTAATGTGGCCAAATTCGCCAGAAATTTTAGCAAAAGCAGCTTTTGAACACAATATTCCTTTTATATTAAGTACAGTTACAACAACAAGTATAGAACGTGCAAGCGAATTAACAGAAGGTAAATCTTGGTTTCAATTATATCATCCAACAGAAAACCGTTTAAGAGACGATATTATTAAAAGAGCAACAGCAGCACATTGCCCTGTTTTAGTTATTTTATGCGATGTTCCTACATTTGGGTTTAGACCAAGAGATATTAGAAATGGTTTAGCAATGCCACCAAAAATGTCTGTAAAAAATATATTGCAAGTTCTCGGAAAACCTGATTGGGCTTATAATACATTAAAATATGGACAGCCAAATTTTGAAACATTAAAACCATATATGCCAAAAGGTTTAGATTTAAAACAGTTAGGTAAATTTATGGATCAAACTTTTTCTGGTCGATTAAATGAAGAAAAAATAAAGCCAATTCGCGAAATGTGGAAAGGTAAATTAGTTTTAAAAGGAGTTGCTTGTGAAGAAGATGTTAAAGAGGCAATTCGTTTAGGAATTGATGGAGTAATTGTATCAAATCATGGAGGAAGACAATTAGATCCAGGAGAATCATCTGTAAAACCTTTAACAAGAATCGCAGAAAAATACGGTAATCAAATAGAAGTAATGATGGATAGTGGAATTCGTTCTGGTCCAGATATTGCTAGATCTGTAGCATCTGGAGCAAAATTTACGTTCTTGGGGCGTTCCTTTATGTATGGAGTTGCTGCTCTTGGTAAAAAGGGAGGAGATCATACAATATCATTATTAAAAACCGAATTACAACAAGTTATGGAACAACTATGTTGCGAACGTGTAGAAGATTTAAAACAACATTTAATAAAATAAATACTTTACTTTTAAAAAAATATTTATTTCATTTTGTAAAAACACCAAATAATATGAAACCTTATTTTTACTTTCTACTTTGCTTTTTATCAGCACAAACTATATGTGCAACTGATTTTTATTGTGATCCTATCAATGGAAAAACAAGTAATAATGGAAGTAAAAATAGCCCCTGGAAAACGTTAGAAAGTGTTTTTGAAAAAGGAATAAAATTTAATGATGGTGATGTAGTTTATTTACTTTCAGGAAAACATGGAGATGTAATTGTTACTGGCGAAAATGAAAAATATATTAACATTAAAGGTTTTAAAGGTGAATCACCAGAAATTAAATCTATCATTTTTGGATCTGATAAGTTACCTGCTTCTAAATGGATTTTTACCAATATTAATTTTAATGGAATAACAGCATTAAACACCGTTTTTATTCATCAAAATAGCTCTAAAATTAGATTGATTGAAAATAAATTTAATTCTAATAATAGTAATAGTATAGCCATTAAAATTGATGGAAATCAATGTAGTATTGAAAGTAATGTTATTTCTAATTACAAAAACGGAATTTTATTATCAGGAGAAAAAAATCAAATTAGAAACAATAGAATAGAATTTTTTAATAAAAATGCTATTGAAATTTTATCAGGTTATAATGTTCTAGAATATAACTTAATTACAGAAAGTATTGCTCTAGAATCACAAATAAATAACGGAATTTACATTCACGAAAAAGAAATTGTGGGTACAATTTTTAGAGGAAATACAATCATCAATTTTGTAAAGCAAAACAGAAAAGACATTGGTTTATTAAATGGAATTTATTGCTCTAATTGCACAATTTCTGAAAGTGTTTTTGAGAACAATCTAATTATTACAAATGGCGAAAATGGTATTACACTTAAAGGCAAATTAAACAATTTAAAAATTGCTAATAATACTATTGTAAATCCATATTTTGGACTGAAGTTTAAAGGTGAAAACGAAATAAATTCTGCATTAAAAATTACAGTTGTTGGCGAAAATGAATCATCAAATATCATTATCAGAAACAATTTATCTAATGATGTTTTGTTTGAAAACATAAAGGGCATTGCAGATCATAACCTTACAATTCCTGCTGCTGTTCACGAATATGATATGTGTTTTAAAAATTGGGCTTTGTTCGATTTTTCTTTAAGCAACAATTCAAAAGCGTTAAATAATGGAACAGCTGAAATGGCACCCAGTTTAGATGCAAGTTTAAACAAAAGAACTTTAGGTAATTTTGTAAATATTGGTGCTTTTGAATATGGTAAAATTGATGAAGAAAATGAGGTTTTTACTATAACATCAGAAATATCAGACAGACAAATTCATTCTAAAGGAGAAGGAGACTGGGATGGACAAACTCAAATTAGAATAGGTGGAGTCTCAGAAAAAACTGATGGTGCAGCTGTTTTTCCTTTTCAGTTGCCAATAATTCCTGGAGGAAAAAAAATTATATCAGCTAATTTTAAAATCTATTTATCTAAAATAGATAATACACCAGAAGGTGGTATTGATTTGTATGGATTGCCTACAAAATCGAACTTTTGGGTTACTGAAGATATGTATTATCAAGGAACTTTTGGGCAAGATGTAAATGCAAGACCTATTCAAAATAACTTTGTAAGTTCTGATATGTTTTCAGGTGAAGTAACCATGTTAGATGTAGGTAAAAATGGGCTTAAATCTTACTTAAATACAATTCTTGAAGCTGGAAGCAAACCTGGAGAATATGTTTTTTTAAGAATGAATCCTAACTCAAAAGATGTTAAAGACTATAACAGATGGAATTTTGTAAGTGCCAATAGTGGTGATAAAGAAAACCATCCAAAATTAGAAATAATTGTTGGTTACCCAGAACTTAATAAAGGTGTTGTAGCCAATACAAAATCGATTAGCCATACAGTTGTTGTAGCTCCAAACCCTATTCACAAAGGGGAGGTTTCTTTTTATTTTCTAGGTTTTCAAGATGATGAAAAAGTGCAACTAAAACTATTAAATATTACTGGTGAAGAAGTATTTAATCAAATTTCAAAAATTTCAGAATTTCCTAACAAAGTTTATCGCACTAAAAACTTAAAATTACCTACAGGAAAATACATTTTAGAATATTCTGTAGAAAATAAAATTCAGAAAGAAATTTTATTTGTTTGGTAATTATTATCAATTTGCTAGAATGATTTTTTAAGATGTATTATTTTACATTATTCATAGTATTGAATCTAAATAATTTTAGATAACACAATTTTTGCCTATTTTCTTTATTTAACCCATTCTATTTTTATAAAATTTTTAAGGTGTTTATACTTTCTGTTTAAATGTTTGTTAGTTTTGTCTTTTCTACTAGAGTAAAGCCTTTAAACACGGGGTTTTATCAACTTTTTGTATGTATATTTGAAAGTAACATTTTCTGTTTTTTGTGATTTTTATCATATTATTTACAAGAAAATTTATTTATAAATAAATATCATATGCAAAAAAAATACAGTCTCATTTTATTATTATTGTTATCATTTATTCAATTAAATGGGCAAAATACGTTCAACTTAAATTCAACTACAAGTCCAAGATTTACAACTACAGATAAAGTATGGCCTGCAAATGTTGGTGAAGCAGATGTTTGTCTTTGGAATGATGATAAACTTGCAGCTTTTACATTAACTATAGATGATAATAATGAACAGAATATTCCTTTTTGGAAAACAATGATTGTTAAATATGATTTTCATTTCACTTGGTTTGTAATAACAGAAGCAGCAACTCAGTACAATGTACAAAATTGGAATCTTTATAATGATTTAGCGAGTTTAGGAAGCCAAATAGATGCACATGATGATAGAAATTGGTATAACAACCCAACTGGAGGTGAAACCAACCCAACTGATGCAGATTATTTAGCCAGATTACAAGCTACAAAAACTAAAATAAATACAGAAATTACAGCAGGTAACAACACTAATTTAACGTATGCTTATCCTTTTGGAGAAGGAAATGAAACAGAAGCAAGAAAAGCTTTTATTGGTATTAGAGGTACAAATGGTGTGTTAAACCAAGCAAATACAGTTAATTATTTAGATGTAAATAGTGTTTCTAGTCCATATATATACAATACAGAAGCAAATAGAGATAAGTACATTTTACCACTTTTAGATAAAACCAATAAACTTTATGGTACAAATTATTATAGAGGTTGGGCAAGTACACATTTTCATGGTTTAGATGCTGCAGGTGAAATTTTAGCAGATGAGTTTTTACAATATTTAACAGATAAGCCAGATTTATGGGTGACAGGTTTTACAGAAGTTACTCAGTACTCACAATCTTTTGCAACACATAATTTAACTGTTGATAATGTTGCAGAATCACAAATTAAATTTACCCTTACTGATGATATGTTAGATGCTGCATTTAACTTTCCTTTATCAGTTAAAATTAAAGTTAATAATAGTTGGGCCAGTGTTTCAGCGATTCAAAATGGAAATTCTGTAGAAGCTAAAATTATAACTAATAATGGTAAAAAATTCGCATTAGTTAAGGCAGTTCCAGATTTAGGACAAGTTACAGTAACTGGTGTTGCAGACACAGATCCTGCAATTATTACGCCTTCTATTGGTAATCAAGCAATGGTTGAAGAAGCTACTTTACAGTTAGATTTTTCAGCATCAACTTCAAATTCAGATGCAATTACTTTTACTGCTGTAAACCTACCTAGTTTTGGTGTTTTAACTGATAATAGTAATAATACAGCTAAAATTGTATTTACACCAGCTGTAAATGATGCTGGTGATTATCAAAATATAACCATAGTTGCAGATAATGGAAGAAGCACAACTTCACAATCCTTTGCATTAACTGTTAGCCCAAATTCTAATGGAGAACCTACAACAGAATATACAATTACACCAACTGGTGATGGAATTATATCTGATGTTGCAAATATAGCAGAAGGTAATACAAATCCTTGGACAAATGGAAACAGTATTGATGGTACAAGTGTATTAAAATTAGGGCAAAGTGCATCTAATGGAGATCCTTTTACAACCAATGCAATTATTCCTTTTAAATTACCTGTTCGTCCTCAAGGAAAATTAGTTACATCAGCAAATCTAAAAATAAATATTGCTTATATAAGACATTGGGTTTCTTCGGATATTGATTTATATGGATTGCCTTATAGTTCTTCAAACACAATCTCTCCAAGTAATTTTTACGATGGTAATTATCCAGATGCTAAAAGTACAGTAACTGGTATTCAAGATGCTTTTGTTGTAAGAGATGTTACTGGTTCTGAACCAACAGGAACTTTAATATTAACAGACAGAGAAGTAAATTCTAATGAAAATGGCAATGAAGCTTTGGTAGCTTATATCAATGCACAATATGATGCAGGTGCAGTTTCTGGAGATTATATTTTTTTAAGATTAAGTGTAGATGCAACTTCAGGATCTACAGGAGCTCATTATTATGGAATAAGTGATGAATCTACAACTGAAGCTCCAGTTTTAACTTTAGAAATAGAGAATGTACTTAATACAGAAACTTATGAATCATCAAAACTAAGCTTATACCCTAACCCAATAAAAAATGGCAGATTAACAATTTCTTTAAAGGGTTTAGAACTTGAAAAAACACAATTAGAAATCTATTCTTTAACAGGTAGTTTGGTTCATAAAGAAATTATTAAAGATGTATCAAAAGCTAATTTTACAACACATATAAACCTCAACTCTGGTTTATACATCGTTAAACTAATTAACGGGTTTAAAATTAAAACCAAAAAACTAGTCGTTCAATAAATCAATATTAATCAATAAACTAAATATTATGAAAACAAAATTACTTAAATCATTATTATTTGTTGCTTTAAGTGCTTCTCCTTTTTTATTACAAGCACAGACCACAACTTATGAAGTAAAACCAGAAATTGTTGCAGATCAAACTTATCATAATGATGGTATTGTTTCTGATATTACAGCTTTACCAGCAAATAATCCTTATTTAAATGGAAATAATGTGGGTGGTGTAAATTCTTTAAAAGTAGGGGCAAGTGCTGCAGATGGAAGTGGAATTACTTCAAGTGCTATTATTCCTTTTAAATTACCAAATAGACCAGCAGGAAAGTTGGTTACCTCTGCAAATTTAAAAGTATATGTAAATTATGGTAGACAATGGATCACATCTAATGTAGATTTATATGGTCTAAAATATAATGCTGCTAGTACTATTTATCCTGCAAATCATTTTGATGATGCTTACCCAGATACAACAACAGATGTTACAGCAATTGAAGATGATTATTTTGCGAAAAATGTAGATGCAGGTTCACTTGATACAGGTCGTTTTGAAGAAACAAGTGCTACAGGAGATGCTGCTTTAGTTGCCTATATTAATGCACAATATGATGCAGGAGCAGTAGCTGGAGATTATGTATTTTTGAGATTAAATGTTGATAACCCAGCAACAACTGGAGCTCATTATTTTGGAATATCTGATGGATCAACAGCAAATGCTCCAACCTTAACTTTAGAAGTTGAAGATGCAGCAGTAACTCAAACAACCGATTATGATTTAATACCAGAAATTGTTGCTGACCAAGCTTATCATGTAGATGGTATTGTTTCTGATATCACTAATGTTCCTGCTAATAATCCTTATATTCTTGGAAATCCAGTAGGTTCAGTCAACTCTCTTAAAGTAGGAGCTAGTGCAGCAAATGGAGACCCTTTTACTACAAGTGCTATTATCCCTTTTAAATTACCAAATAGACCAGCAGGAAAGTTAGTTACCTCAGCAAATTTAAAAGTTCACGTAAATTATGGTAGACAATGGATCACATCTAATGTAGATTTATATGGTCTTAAATATAATGCTGAAAGTACAATTTATCCTGCAAATCATTTTGATGATGCTTACCCAGATACAACAACAGATGTCACCCCATTAGAAGATGATTATTTTGCAAAAAATGTAGATGCAGGTTTACTTGATACAGCTCGTTTTGAAGAAACAAGTGATACAGGAGATGCTGCTTTAGTAGCGTATATTAATGCTCAATATGATGCAGGAGCAGTAGCTGGAGATTATATATTTTTAAGATTAAATGTTGATAACCCAGCAACTACTGGAGCTCATTATTTTGGAGTATCTGATGGATCAACAGCAAATGCACCTACGCTATCTATTTCAATTGAGAATGTTTTAGCAGTTAATAGTTTTGAAAAATCAGTTTTAGGTTTATATCCTAACCCTGTTAAAAATGGTGAATTAAATGTTTCTCTAAAAGATTTTAGTGACAATGCAAAACTTCAGATTTATTCAGTAACAGGTAAAATGGTTCATTCAGAAAAAGTTGAAGTTAATTCAAGAAATAGCGTTAAAGTACATTTAAATTTATCATCAGGTATATATATCGTAAAACTTGAAGAAGGTTCTATATCTAAGACACAAAAGTTAATTGTACAATAGTAAAAAATAAATTTATAAAAAAACGAGAAGGATGGTTTTCTTCTCGTTTTTGTTTTAATAGATATTAATGAATTTAAAGCTAATATATATTCTTGTTTTTAGTTTCTGCTTTGTAAATTATTCAAATGCACAAACTACTTATTATTGTGATCCAATAAATGGTAGTAATTCAAATGATGGTTCTCAAGCAACTCCTTTTTCTGCATTTGGTAGCGTAAATTGGGCTTCAGTTAGTTTAGAAGATAATGATGTTATTTATTTATTAGATGGTAATCATGGAGAAGGATATTTAGGAAACGAAGTTTTTACAAATAATTTGCTTATAAAATCGGTAAATTTTCAACAAGCAGTTTTATCTAAAATTCAAATAAATAATAGCAATCATATTACTTTTGAAGACATTAAATTTGATGCAAGTTTAGGCTCATTTTCAAAAGAAGAACCTATTGTAGTTGGTAATGACAACACAAACTTTATTACTTTAAATAATTGCTTAATACAATCTGCAGATGATTCATCTACTTGGACAAAAACAGACTGGTATAACAATTCAGCTAGTGGAATTCAATTTAGAGGGAGTAATATCACTTTAAAGACTAACACCTTTTTAAATTTATATCATGCTGTAGAAGTTAGAGGTAATCATACTGTAATGCATAATAACCTAATTAAAAATTTTGCTGCAGATGCAATTCGTGGTTTAGGTAGTAATAGTATCTATGAAAATAATGTTATAAAAAACTGTTTTATTGATGATTATACAATTCAACATGATGATGCTTTTCAGGCATTTATCCTTCCTGGAAATGGAATAATTTCTAATGTTACTTTTAGAAACAATACTATTATTCTTTTTGAAAATCCATCTCAATTTGTAATAGATAATGATTTGATTGGAACTTTAATGCAAGGAGTTATTATTACTGATGGTAATGCAGAAGGTTGGGTAGTAGAAAATAATTTAATTTCAAGCAACCAATCTCATGGAATTACACTCTATGGAGCACAAAATTGTAGAATTCAAAATAATACTGTAATTCAAACACCTCATGTTATATTGCTAGATGATGTGCCTTGGATTAGTGTACAAGATCAAAGTAAATCAGGAGGAAGAGTTAATAAAAATAATATAATTAGAAATAATATTGCAGGTAGATTTACTACATGGACTTATGGATCTAACACAATAGATGAAGGTAATTTAGACATTAACCAAGGTGATGTAGCAAATTACGATATTTATTTTGTTGATTATGTAAATGGAAATTTTCATCAAAAAGAAACAAGCCCGTCAATTAATTATGGTGTAAATACAGATATTTATGCAACAGATTTAGATGGTAATACTAGAATATTTAACAATGAAATTGTTGATGCTGGTTGTTATGAATTCCAAGGCAATACTGCACCAAATTCTAGTGGAGTTTATGAGATTAATTCTGTAGGAGATGGTAATGTATCAAACCCAGCAGTTGTTACAACAAATAATCCTACTACAACAGGAATAGGTGTTGGAACACCAAGTGAAAGCTCACTTTTTATTGGAGGAAGAGATGTAAATCATGATGGTAATACAACTAGTGCAATTTTACCTTTTAGGTTACCAAAAAGACCTACAGGTCAAAATGTTATAGATGCAAGTTTAAAAGTTAACTTGCATTATGTAAAAGAGTGGATTACTTCTAATATTGATTTATATGGCTTGCCTTTCAGCACATCTGCAACCTTAAATTCTTCTGATCATTTTGATGGTGCTTTTACAACAACAAATGGCACTGATACAGCAATTCAAGATAATTATATTACAAGAATTGAAGCCAATGGTTCAATTTTTACACCAGAAAGAAAAGTACTTACAAATTCTACTGGAAAATCAGCATTAGTAAATTATATAACTGCACAATATGATGCAGGTGCAAATGAAGGCGATTATATTTTTTTAAGATTAAATATTGATGTTCCAATCAACCCAAGTGCAACCAGTGCTTTACCAACAGCTGCTTCACATTTTTATGCAATTAGCGATGAAACAACTGGTATGAATGCACCTATATTAACACTTGAATTTTCTTCAAATTTATCGATTCAAAATCAAGTAAAAGATAAACTATCTATTTATCCAAATCCAACAAATAAAGGTATCATTACAATTAAGAGTAGCTTATTTAATAAAAAAACGAATCTTGAAATTTTTTCATTGAGAGGAAGATTGCTTTATAAACAAGAAATTCAAACAGTAAATTCAAATCAAGCACAAATAATTATAAATTTAAGTTCAGGGGTTTATTTACTAAAACTAACTAATGAATTAGGTTTTCAATCTCAAAAATTAATTGTTAATTGAAAAACAAAATATAAAATTCTTTTTTTCAATAAATAAATTATGAAAATACCAGAAGGCATTCCATCTACAATCTCAAAAGAAGCGCAAAAAATGTTGCTCAATTTTACTATTGAGAGTAGAAATGCTGGAGCTAATTTACCAAAACACAATGCTCCAATTAAAGTTTGGGAAAAGAAACAAAAAGAGTTTGAAACAGAAGCCTCTAAACCATTGCCTAAAATTTTAGAAATTTATCAACCAACTATAAAAACTATATTTTTAGGAGATATTAGAGCAATAGAAATATCACCAAAAAACTATCAACAATCAGAAAAAGTTATTATTTATATTCATGGTGGAGGTTTTGTTTTTTATCCTGCAGATGTAACCTTATTATCAAGTATTCCATTGGCAGATGCTAGTGGTTTAAAAATAATTACAATAGATTACACATTGGCACCACAAGCAAAATTTGATCAAATTTTAGATCAAGTTATAAAAGGGTATCAAGAATTGTTAAAAGAATACAAAGCAGAAAATATAGCTATTTATGGTGATTCTGCAGGTGGTTCTATTGTTGCAAGTGCTATTTTAAAAATGAGAGATTTACAAATAGATCTACCTTGTGTAGTTGTGCTTTGGTCTGCTTGGTTAGATTTAGATGAAATTGGCGATTCTTATTACACCCTAAAAAATACAGATCCAAATTTGGTTTATAAAGGGTTTTTAGAAAACTGTGCAGAAGCGTATGCACCAAAAAGCGAGTGGAAAAACCCTTATGTTTCTCCTGTTTATGGAGATTATAAAAAAGACTTTCCTCCAACTTTAATTCAGGTGGGAAGTAAAGAAATATTTTTGAGTAATTCTATTAGAATGTTTCGCAAACTCAAAGAAAATAATAAAGAAGTAGAACTAGATGTTTATGAAGGCATGTGGCACGTTTGGCAAGGAAATTATGACATTTCAGAATCTAAAATGGCAGTTAAAAACACTTCAAATTTTATTCTAAAACATTTAAGTAAGTCAAAATAGAAATTTATGAAAAAAGTAATCTTATTTATTTTAGTAGTTAATGGTTTTATGTTTAAGGCTTGTGCTCAAAATACTCTTGAAACTGAAGAAATTGAAGAAACTGTGGTTGTAAAAGATTCAAATATAATTTTTGAATTAAATTTTGATGCAGCAATAGAAGGAAAATATACTAAGCAAAATTTAATAAAAGAAGCAGGAGAAATACGTTGGACTTTGTTGGATAATAGAGCCAATATTATTAAAGATCCTTTAGGCAAAAAAGGAACTGTTTTAAAAGTAGATTATCCAAAAGGAACTGTTGGACCAGAAACTAATGGCGTTCAATTTATAAAATCATTGCCAGCTTCCAACGAATATTATTTAGATTATTATGTTTTTTTTGAAGAAGGTTTCGATTTTAGACAAGGAGGAAAATTACCAGGTTTAACAAGTGGTGGTTCAACGTATACAGGAGGAAATCATCCAGATAATGGAGAAGGTTGGAGCGCAAGATATATGTGGGTTAAAAAAGGAGAAGCCATTGTGTATTTTTATTATGTAGATATGAAATCTAAATATGGAGATGCAGTAAAATCTGGAATTAATTTCGAAACCAATAAATGGTACAGATTAACACAAAGAATTAAATTAAATGAAGACAATCTTTCAAACGGAATTATGCAAGTTTGGATTGATGGTAAGGAAGTGATTAATAATACAGATGTTCGTTATCGTTTATGGGGAAAAGGAGATATTGATACCTTTTATTTCTCAACATTTCATGGAGGTGCAACTGAAGATTGGTCTCCACAAAATGATTCTTTTGCATTGTTTGATGCTATAAAAGTTACAACCCTAAAACCTGAATTTTAATAGCTATCTTTTATTGATTTTATGAAAGTTAAAAACGTCTATTCACTTATTTTTATATTGTTTTCTGTGCTTTTTTCTTGTGCTCAAAACAATCTAAAAGTAGATGCTATTTTTTCTGATGATATGATTTTTCAACGAAATCATAAAATTCCTGTTTGGGGCACAGCAAAACCAAACACAAAAATAAAAGCTGTTTTTAAAGAGAAAACTGTTGCTACAATTGCTGACGAAAATGGAAATTGGAAACTAAATTTTAAAAAACAAAAAGCTGGTGGGCCATTTCAATTAACAGTTTCATCAGAAAATAAAATAATAAAATTCAATGATATTTTAATTGGTGAAGTTTGGTTGGCTTCTGGTCAATCTAACATGCATTTAGATTTAAAACGAACTTTAAATGGAGAAGAAGTAGCTAAAAAAGCAAACAATCCTAATATTAGAATTTACTATATGAAACCTACTTTTCCAACAGGAAAAGATGGAGTTCATACAATAGAAGAGTTAGAAAAAATTCAAAAAAATCAGTATTTCAACACAAAAGGTTGGGTAAAAGTTACTCCAGAAAACGTATTATATTTTTCTGCAGTAGCCTATTATTTTGCAGAAAAATTACAAGGCGATTTAAATATTCCTGTTGGTATTATTCATAATGCAGTTCCTGGTTCTCCAATAGAATCTTGGCTTTCAGAAGAAATTATTGAGCAAGATTTAGAAATAAACAAACACATAAAACAACGCTGGCAAGATAAAGTTGATGAAAAAGATGGGATGATTTCTGTTGCAAAAAATCAAATATCATTAAGTAAAAATAGCAATCAAAAACATCCTTGGATGCCAACTTATAATTACACAAATGGAGTATTGCCTATAAAAAACGTGCCTTTTAAAGGTGTAATTTGGTATCAAGGAGAATCGAATGCAGAACAGCCAATTTTATACAAAAAAATGTTTAAAAAAATGGTGGCTTTGTGGCGTTCAGATTTTAAAAGTGATTTTCCATTTTATTATGCTCAATTAACGAGTAGAGAAGACAGAAGTGCTTGGCCAGAATTTAGAAACGCACAAAGAGAATTATTAGCTGAGGTTAAAAATTCTAAAATGGCTGTTATATCTGATGTTGGAGACAGACAAGACACACACGCAAAAAACAAAAAGCCTGTTGGAGAAAGATTGGCATTATTGGCTTTGGGAGATACTTACAAAAAGATCAAGGATTATGAAAGTCCAATGTTTTATAAAGCTACTTTATCTAATACCACTTGTACTATAAAGTTTAAAGGAAAATTTAATGGTTTAAAAACCAAAGATTCAAAAGAAATTATTGGTTTCGAAATTAGCACTGATAATATCATTTTCGAAAAAATTACACCAATTATTGAAGGAAAAAAAATAAAATTTAAAGTGCCAAACACGTATAAAAAACCAATTTATATTAGATATGCTTGGCAACCTTATTCAGAAGCTAATTTAACCTCTAATTTAGGATTACCAGTTTCAACATTTAGAGCAAAAATCAAATAATTTAAAACAACATTTTTTCTTTTTTACACGATGTAATTTAAGATAAATTTCAAATAAAATATGAGTACACCAGAATCAACTGTAACTAAAAACGGATCAGGAAAAGATATTGATTTGCTTAAATATTCTTGGAAAGCACAATGGATTACACATCCTACTGAATCTACTTTAGAGTATGGTGTTTTTCTTTTTCGTCATCAATTTAATATTGAAAACTTAACAGAGGAATTTAATCTTTTTGTTTCTGCTGATAATCGTTATAGACTTTTTGTAAACGGAATAAGTGTTTGTTATGGACCTTCAATTGGAGATACACAACATCAGCGATATGAAACCATAAACATTGCAAATCAACTAAAAATTGGTAAAAATATAATTGCTGCAGAAGTTGTAAATTTTGGTGAATACAAGAATGTTTCTCAAGTTAGTTGCCAAACTGCTTTTATTTTACAAGCAGATAGAAATTTAGAGATCGATATTAATACAGGAACTGCAGATTGGAAAGTGATTAAAAATTACGCATACGCTCCAATTAATATTACAAGCGAAATGATGAATGCATATTATGCAGCTGGACCTTGTGATAAAGTTGATGCAGCAAAATATCCTTGGGGTTGGAATCAATTAAATTTTAATGATCAAAATTGGCTAAAACCAAAAAAAACAATCACAG
This sequence comes from uncultured Polaribacter sp., assembly GCA_963977615.1. Taxonomy (GTDB): domain Bacteria; phylum Bacteroidota; class Bacteroidia; order Flavobacteriales; family Flavobacteriaceae; genus Polaribacter. The sequence continues at coordinate 27,386 of CAXBPL010000004.1, forward strand.
AATTTGCTGTAGGTAGAGGTTTTCTTTATGGAGGAGCTTGGCATTTAGTGCCAAGAACAATTCCTTTTATGGAAGAAAAGGAAGAACAGTTTTCTGAGATTGTAAGAACAACTGGTATAGAGAAAAATGAAAATTTTTTAAAAAATAGTCCCTCAACAATTCCTGCAAATTCTAAAGTAAAAATTCTTGTTGATCAAAAACACCACACAACAGGTTATCCAGAATTAACTTACAGTAAAGGAAAAAATAGTGAGATAAAAATAACCTATGCAGAAGCATTATTACAGAATGTAAATCCAGATGAAAATGTTTCTGATGGTAATTTAAATCTAGTTGATTTAAAAGGAAATAGAAATGATATTAATGGAAAATCAATCTTTGGATATTATGATATTTTAATAGCTGATGGAGGAGAAAATAGATTTTACAAACCACTTTCTAGAAGAACATATCGTTTTATTGAATTAGAAATAACGACTAAAGATGAAGCTTTAATTCTTAATAATTATCATGGTGTTTTTACAGGATATCCTTTTATAGAAAAAGCAAAAGTTGAAACTGGAAACATCAATTTAGATAAAATTTGGGATGCTGCTTGGAGAACTTTAAGAAATTCTGCAGATGAAATGTATTACGATTCTTATTATGAAAATCTGCAATATATTGGTGATACAAAAATAGCCTCTTTAATATCAATTTATGTTTCTGGTGATGATAGGTTGATGCGAAAAGCAATTCAACAATTTGATGATTCACGAATTTCTGAAGGCTTAACACAAAGTCGTTATCCATCAAATACAATTCAAATTATACCACCATTTTCTTTGATTTGGGTTGATATGATGTACGATTATTTTATGTACAGAAACGATCCTGATTTTTTACATCAATTTATTCCAGGTATAAAATCTGTGATAGATTGGTTTGCATCAAGAGTTGTTAAAACAGGAATGATCACCAACTTAAAATGGTGGAATTTTACAGATTGGACCATCGATTTTCCTAGTGGAATTCCTCAAGGAGCAGATGATGGATATTCAGCAAATATTGCATTACAATTTGTAAAAACCTTAGAAAATGCCCAAGCTATTTTTAGTTATTTCAAGTTAGATTATGAAGTAAAAAAATATCAAAATTTATCAAAAGAAATTAAGAAATCAGTTTTAAAAAATTGTTTTGACAACAAAAAAGGATTGATCGCAGAAACTCCTGATAAAAACGAGTTTTCTCAACACACAAATATTTTAGGAATCTTAACAGATACTTTTAAAGAAGAGAATCAGAGAGAAATAATGCAGAAGGTTTTGGATGATAAAAGCCTTTTTCAGGCAACAATTTACTTTAAATTTTATCTATTTAGAGCATTACAAAAAGTAGGTTTTGGAGATAAATATCTTGATTTGCTTACTTCATGGCAAGGAATGATTGATGATGGAATGACAACTTATGGAGAAACAGACATCAATCCAAGATCAGAATGTCATGCTTGGAGTGCAAGTCCTTGTTTCGATTTTTTGCATACAGTTGCTGGTATTTATCCAACTGAACATTCATTCAAATCAATAGAAATTGCTCCTAATTTAGGAAACCTAAATAACCTTGAAGTTGAATTTCCTCATCCAAAAGGAATTATTAAAATGAAACTTAAAAAAACAAATCATAAAATTGACGCTCAAATTTTAATTCCAAAAGATGTAAAAGGAGCGTTTAAATGGAATGGAAAATCAGTAGCATTAGTAGTTGGAAATCAAAATATAACACTGTAATAAAACGTATAAATATGAAGTATGGTAATTTTAGCAATCAAGGTTTAGAGTATAAAATAACAAACGCTCAACCACCTAGAGATTGGTTTAATATGTTGTGGAATCCTACTTATTTAGCAAGTGTAGGACAGAATTTGAATGGTTTTTCATTATATCAAAATGAAGAAGGTGTACTTACAAATCTTTTTGGAAAACAAGATGATAGATCTGCACCAAGAAATATATATGTTAGAGATAATGAAACAAAACAGGTTTGGTCTGCAGGTTTTAATCCTAAAGATGATAAACTTGATGAGTACAGTTGCAAACACGGTTTAGGATATACAATTCTTGAAAGCAAAAAAAACGGAATAAAAATTACGTTTCAAATTTTTGTGCCTCGCAAAGAAGCTGGTGAAATTTGGTCTGTAAATATTACAAACGAATCTGGTAGAAAAAGAGATATATCAATATTTAGTGTTGCTAAAGTAATTTTAGATGGTGTTAGTTTAACTTATGGTTACAATTCTGCTGTAGATGGTTATCAAGATAAAGAAAAACAGCGACTATTTTTTAGAAACAGATCTGTTAGTGTAATGACCCAAAAGTATCGAGCATTTACCTATACAGATGTGCCTTACAATCATTTTGATATTAGTAAAGAAGTTTTTTTAGGACACAGTTCCAATTTTGAAATGCCAGAATGTATTGTAAACGGACAATTGAATGACAGTAACGCATCAACAGAATATATGGTTTCTGCATTGCAACATAATTTTGTTTTAAAAGATGATGCTCAACAACGTGTTAATTTTGTAATGGGAATTGTTTTTGATGAAGATGAAGCTGATGATTTTACAGCTTTATATGCAAACAGCAAACTTATTGACGCTGAATTAGAAACGATAAAAAAACAAAATATTGCAAGATTAGGAGCTACAGAAATAAATACTCCTGATGCAGATTTTAACAACCTGTTTAATACTTGGATGAAACATCAATTGCATTTAATGGCAGATTGGGCTCGTTTCTATTTTAAAGGATATAGAGATACTTTACAAGATGCTGCAGGTGTTGCAATTATAAATCCTGATAGAGCTTTGGCAATGTTAGAAAAAGCATTGCAAAATCAGAAAAATAGCGGATTTTGCCCAAGAGCTTTTAGAGTTTCTTCTATGGAAGTTGCAGCTGCAGATAAACATTATTCAGACTCACCAAGTTGGATTAGTCACGCAACATATTCCATCCTTAAAGAAACAGGAGATCTTACAATTTTAGATAGAATAGTAGATTATTCAGACAGTGGAAATGACACCATTTGGAAACACAATTTAAGAGCCTTAGATTTTCTTTGGAATGATAGAGGTGAACGTGGTTTATCATTAATTAGACATGGAGATTGGAATGATTTAATGGATAAAGTTGGTGCAAAAGGAAAAGGAGAAGGAATTTGGATGAGTATTGCCTTAGCAAAAGCACTAAAAGTTGTAGAAGAAATAGCAACTTGGAAAGGTGATAAAAAAATAGAAAATCAATGTGCAGCAAGATATAATGAGATTAAGAAAAACATTTTAGAATTTGGTTGGGATGAAGATCATTTTATTTATGCTTTTACTGATGCTGGAAACAAAGTAGGAGATAATGCATCAGAAGAAGGGAAGGTTTTTATAAATCCACAATCTTGGGCTGTTCTTGCAGAGATTATTGATGCTGAAAAATATGAGGAAATAATGAAAAAAGTAGAACCAATAGTTGATACAATTGTTGGTCCTGTACACAATTGGCCACCTTTTACAAAATACAACAAAGACATTGGTTCTATAACAGGAATTCCTCAAGGTAATTTTACAAACGGAAATGTATATTGTCATGCAGCGTCTTTTAAAATAGCAGCAGATTATGCAGCTGGTAGAAATGATAAAGCGTTTAAAACGTTTAAAAGCATACTTCCATCAGAAGAAAAATCAGAACCTTTTGCACAACCAAATAGTTATGTTGGGCCATCTGCTTTGCGTAAAAACAGAAATGTTTCTGATGATCCTTGGAGAACAGGAACAGTTGCTTGGAATATGCTAAACTGTTTTGATAATCTTCTAGGTTTTAAAAGAACTTTTAAAGGGGTAACAATTGCACCTCAAATTCCTTCTCATTGGAATGAGTTGTCTTATAAACGTTTCTTTAGAGGTACTTTATTTGAAATAAATATTACTACAGGAAAATCACAAAAAATGCTAGTTGATGGAGTAGAAAATGAGAATTCATTTATAGAAGTTCCAAAATCAGGATTAGATAAAAAAGTAGTTACAATCGATTATCAAATAGAAAAAACGAATTAATTATGAGTTCAGAAAAACAACATATTGATTTAGATGAAAACATATCTATAAAAGAAAAAATTGGTTTTAGTTTAGGTGATACTGCTTCAAATTTAGTGTGGCAAACATTAATGATTTTTCAGTTGTATTTTTATACAGATATATTTGGCTTGCCTGCAGCTGTAGTTGGTACAATGTTTTTAATTACCAAAATTTGGGATTCTATAAACGACCCAATTATGGGGCTTATTTCTGATAGAACAAATACAAAATGGGGTAAATTTCGTCCTTTTCTTTTGTGGTTGGCATTGCCATTTGCATTATTTGGAGTGTTAACTTTTACAACTCCAGATTTTAGTTTAACCAATAAAATTATTTACGCTTACGTTTCATACACCTTAATGATGATGGTGTATACAGCCATTAATATTCCATATTCTGCATTAATGGGTGTTATTTCTGCAAGTCCATCACAAAGAGCAAGTTTTTCTCAATACAGATTTATGTTTGCTTTTACTGGTGGTTTAATTGTACAAGCGTTAACATTACCTTTGGTAAATTCTATTGGAGTTGATAATACTAATGTTTTTTCTGCTCAATTAATCAACAAAGAAATTATTATCACAGAAAATGGAGTTGGCGCATCAAAATTAGTTTTAAATGCAGATTTAGATACAGAAAACGAGCTAACTAAAAATGTTGTTGTAACAGTTTATAGACCAGATTTAAAGGATGAAATAGATACAAATTCAGATATTTTATATCTACCAAAAGGTTTTGGAACACATACTTTAAGTCCATCAAAATATTTTGATGCAGATATTTCATCCAAAGAAATATCAATTCAAGTTATAAATGAAGCCAAAGGTTTTCAAGGAACAATGGTTGTTTTTGGAATAATGGCAATCATAATGTTTTTAACTACTTTTTACACCACAAAAGAGCGAGTTTCACCACCAAAAGAACAGAAAACAAACGTTAAAAATGATTTTAAAGATTTGGTTACCAACAAACCTTGGTTGGTTTTATTATGTGTAGGAATTATCAGTTTAGCCTATGTTGCCATTCGTTATGGATCTATTATGTATTATTTTAAATATTATATAGGTGATGAATCTCTAGTAAGCGCATTTTTAGTTTCTGGAACAATAGTTACTATTATTTCAATTTCATTTACTGAAAAATTGTGTAATAAATTTGGCAAAAAGAAAGTGGTAATTGTATCGCAATTAATAACTGGTATTTTTACAGCGATGTTTTTCTTTATTGATAAAACTAATATTACAGCAATATTTGTTTTAAACATTATTGTGAGTTTGGCTTCTGGGCCACCAGCACCAATTTTATTTGCAATGTATACAGACACAGCAAGTTATTCTGAATGGAAAAATAACAGACGTGCAACAGGTTTAATTATGTCTGCTTCTACAATGGCACAAAAATTTGGACTTACAATTGGAGCTGCTTTAGCAGGTTGGATATTAGCTTATTATGGTTTTAAAGCAAACACAACTCAAACTACAGAAGCCGCTTTTGGCATCCTTTTAATGGTAAGTTTAATTCCTGCTGCAGGTAGTTTTATAGTTGCTGGTATTATGAGTTTTTATCAATTAGATAATAAAACTATGGATAAGATTGAGAGCGATTTAAAAGCTAGAAGAGAGTTATCAAAAAATAAAAAATTATAAATATGTTTTCTAAAATAAAACTCATAACAATCTTTACAATAATTTTTATAATATCATCTTGCAAAAAAGAAGATGTTAAAAATGATGATAAAATAGAATCGAAACAAGAACTTACAAAACGAGTTTTTAATCTTGCTGAAGATCAATATCATTTTTTAATTGATAAAATTGACACAATAACTCCCCTACTCCAACCAAGAAGTTTAAATAAAGATGGTACTTTAAGAATGGCTTATAAACAAGATTGGACAAGTGGTTTTTTCCCTGGTTCTCTTTGGTATTTATTTGAATACACAAATGACCAAAAATGGAAAACAGAAGCAGAAAAATTTACAGAAGCTTTAGATTCTGCTCAATTTGTAAAATGGAATCACGATGTTGGTTTTATGATTCAGAATTCTTTTGGAAATGGATATCGTTTAACAAAAAACGAAACCTATAAACAAGCAGTAATTGATGCAGCAAAATCGTTAAGCACACGTTATAGACCAGTTGCAAAAGTAATTCAATCTTGGGATACAGATGCACCTTGGATTCAAGGGAAAAATTTAGATATGCCAATTATTATTGATAATATGATGAATTTGAATTTGTTATATCAAGCAACAAAACACACATCAGATGCTACTTTTGCTGATATTGCAAATGCACATGCAACCACAACAATTGAGCATCAATATAGAGAAGATTATAGTTGTTATCATATTATAGATTACGATCATATTACAGGAGAAGTTCGTAAAAAAGTAAATTTTCAAGGTTTTGCAGATGAATCTTCTTGGGCTCGTGGACAAGCTTGGGGATTATATGGCTATACAGAAGCCTATAAAGAATCTGGCAAAAAGGAATTCTTAGAACAAGCCAAAAACATTGCTCATTTTATAATATCAAACAAAAAAATACCATCAGATAATATTCCTTACTGGGATTATGATGCAGTTAGCACAGAAGAAATTCCAAGAGATGCATCTGCAGCAGCAATTGTAGCTTCTGCATTATTAGATTTACAAAAATTTGATACTGATAATAAAAAGCAATATTTAGAATATTCAGAAATTATTTTAAGAAATCTTTCTTCAAAAGAGTATCTAGCAACTAAAACTAAAAATGGTGGTTTTCTTTTAAAACATTCAGTTGGTAATTTTCATGAAAATAACGAAAATGATGCTCCATTAAATTATGCAGACTATTATTTCTTAGAAGCGCTTATTAAGTGGAATGACATTTAATCATTAATATAATAATAAATTTATGCAATAATTACAGATACTATATTAATAGTATCTGTTTTTTATTAATATATAATTTTATACTATCTGCTTATACCTTTGTAACATTTGTCTTTTCTTAATAGTCCTAGAGTTTTTTGTTAAAAATAAAACATGATTTTATATATATTTGGTGATATTACTTAACAATAATTTTACAAAAAAAATATATTTTTTTAACTTCAATTATTTAAGTACCAATTAATCAAACACATAAATTTTAAATTCATTTTTTCTATGGGAATAAAAAAAATTAAATTAATTCTATTATTTTGGTCTCTTCTAGCAGGAATTTCTAATTTTCAAGCGCAAGAAATTAAAATTACAGGTAACATTACTTCATTAGAAGATGAACAACCAATTCCAGGGGTATCAGTTGTAATTTTTGGAACAACAAAAGGAACCTCTACAGACTTTGATGGTAATTATTCAATTATCGCAAAAAAAGGTGATGTTCTTCATTTTAGATCTATTGGTTTTGCTGATCAAAAAATAACAATAGAAAATAAAACTGTTATAGATGTAAAACTGATTTTATCAACAGAACAACTTGACGAAATTGTTGTTACTGCATTAGGAATTTCGCGTAAAGAACAATCTTTAGGTTACGCAATTTCTAAAGTAGATGGAGAAGAACTTGCAGAAATTAAAACCATTAACGCTGTTAACTCATTATCTGGTAAAGTTGCAGGTGTAGATATTGCACAACCAAATACAGGTTTAGGAGGTTCATCAAAAGTAATAATACGTGGTAACACTAAATTTAATGGCTCTAACCAACCACTTTATGTAATTGATGGTGTACCAATGGATAATGGAACACTTGGTCAAGCTGGTCAATATGGAGGGCAAGATTTAGGTGATGGAATATCATCGATAAACCCAGATGATATTGAAACAATGTCGGTTTTGAAAGGACCTGCAGCTTCTGCATTATATGGAGCTAGAGGAGGAAATGGAGTTATACTAATTACAACAAAATCTTTTAAAAAGAATTCTGAATCTAAATTTAACATAGATTTTTCAACAAATGTTACTTTTGATCAAGTTGTTGGTGAATATGATGATGTGCAACACGTTTATGGTCAAGGAATAAAAACTCCACCAAAAGATATTGGAGATGCTACAGGAATGTGGAGTTGGGGTGGAAAAATGGATCCAGATTTAGAGTTTATTTCTTTTGATGGTCAATACAGAGATTATGGTCTTAAAAAAGAACATATCAAATCTTTTTTTAGAACAGGAAATACAATTCAAAATACAATTGCTTTTTCTGGAGGTAATGAAGGAGCAAACTTTAGATTCTCAGCTTCAGATGTAACAGCAGAAGATATTGTTCCAAATAGCGGTTTGCATAGAAATAATTTCACCTTAAGAGGTACTATGAATATGTGGGATAAATTAACTCTTGATGCAAAAATAAACTACACAATAGAAGATGTTGATAATAGACCTTATCTAGGATTTTCTGGTGCAAATACGGCTTTAGCTCTTTTAGGTTTACCAGGAAATTTTGATCAACAATGGTTAAAAGATAATGCTGTTGATGTAAATGGAGATTACGTTTTTTGGAACTCAGCAACCAGAATTATAAATCCTTACTATTCTTTATATCATATGAAAAATGAATCTAAAAAGAATAGATTATTAGGTTATGTATCTTTAAACTATAAAATAACAGATTGGTTAGATTTTAATTTTAAATCTGGTATAGACACTTTTACCTATGATTATTATAATTTTTCACCAAGAACTACACCTTTAGCAGAATGGGGGGAAATGAGACAAATTGATTCAAAAACAACAGAAATCAATACAGATTTTTTACTTTCTGCAAATAAAGAGTTAAATGATAATTGGACAATTGGCGCAAGTGTAGGAGGAAATTTAATGAACTTTGATAATGAATCTACAACTATATTGGGTAAAAACCAAGGTTCAGAAAATTTAATTTCTATAAATAATTATAATGATTTTGTTATTGGTAGAAGCAATCCTAGAAAAGAAGTGAGATCTTTTTATGGTTTTGCAAATATTGGTTTTAAAGATTATGCATTTGTTGATTTTACAGGAAGACAGGATTGGTCATCAACCTTAAAACAAGGAAATAATGGTTATTTTTACCCATCTGTTACTGGTGCTGTAATATTAACAAAAGCTATTGAAAAAATAAAAACAAATGCAGTACCTTATTTAAAATTAAGAGGTTCTTATGCAGAAGTTGGGGGTGACACAAACCCTTATGCAAATAATACGTATTTTGACTTTCCATATTCAACTAATGGAGCAGGTTTTTCTACTGTAAACAACAACACCTATTTTACAAACATAAACCCATCTAGAACCAAAGGTTACGAATTTGGTTTAGATGCAAAATTATTTAATTGGAGAGTTGGTTTAGATGTTACATATTATAATCAAACTACGTATGATGAAATTATGAATATTCCAATTTCTAATGCTAACGGTTTTGAATCTGCAAGTATTAATGCTGGTGAGATAAACAATAAAGGTTGGGAAGTAATGGTAAATATTGTGCCTATAAAAACCGAAGATACACGTTGGGACTTAACCTTTAATTTTGCACGTAACAGAAATAAAATTGTTAGGTTACACCCAGATGCAAAAAGACAAACAATAGCGCAAGCAGACTGGATTAGTTCTTTAATTACTGCTGAAGAAGGAGGTTCCTATGGAGATATTGTAGGTTATGATTTTAAACGAACCGAAGATGGAATCCCAATCATAGATGCAAATGGCTTACCTATTAGATCAGATGAGCAGGTTTCATTAGGTAATGGACAATTTGATTTTACTGGAGGTATCACAAACTCCATCCAATATAAAGGATTTAAATTGAGAGCTTTAGTACAAGTTAAAGCTGGAGCAGATTTACTATCTATGACCAACCAAAAATTGCATCAACAAGGTGCTCATATAGCTACATTAGAAGGCAGAGATGGATGGGCTCAGTCAGAATCTGATAGAGAAGATGCAAATATTCAGCCTACTAATTGGGTAGCTACAGGAGGTTTTTTAGCAAATGGAGTTATCGAAAATGGTACAGATGTAAATGGAAATACGATTTACAAAGCAAATGATGTTTATGTAGATCCAAGAGATTATTGGGGTAATGTAGCAAATTCACATATTATAGAGCCTTTTATTTATGATGCTTCTTATGTAAAATTGAGAGAGGTTTCTATATCTTATTCTCTAAGACCAGAAACAATGAAAAAAATAAAATTTGTTAAAGCTTTAACTTTTTCTGTAATTGGTAGAAATTTATGGTTAATTTATTCTAATGTACCTAATATAGATCCAGAGTCTACATATAGTATAAGTAATGGTCAAGGGTATGAATATGGTTCTTTACCACAAAGACAAAGTTATGGATTTAATTTAACCGCAAAATTTTAATAAAATGAAGACAAAAATATACACACTTATAACCTTAGTTTTATTTAGCGTAATTATTATTAGTTGCGATAATTTTGGAGATTTAAACGTTGATCCAACAACATCAACTGTAGCCAATCCAAAAACGTTAATATCTAAAGTACAAACTAGTTATTCTGGAAACAGAGAAACGCAATGGCGCTCTTTAGCAGCATATCATATGTCTATAACTCAAATGATCTCTGATGGATGGACAGTTTCTCATGGACAAGCATATAAATTAGATATTAGTTATATGGAATATATGTGGAAAAGCTCTTATCGTGAAATTAACGATTTAATATTAGCAATTGAAGAAGCAGAAAAAAATCCAGAATTGGTAAACTATCAAGCAGTTGCTAGAATATTAAAAGTAATGATTTTTGCTCAATTAACAGATACTTATGGAAATTTACCATATTTTGAAGCAGGAGCACAAGCAGAAGCCAATAATTTACATCCAAAATATGATGATCAAAAAGATATTTATTACGACTTCTTTAAAGAGTTAAAAGAAGCAGTTGCACAATTAGATAGCTCTATGCCTTTAGAAGGAGATTTAATATACAATGGGAGTACTGATAAATGGAAAAAATTTGCCAACTCGCTAAGATTAAGATATGCTATGAGACTGGTTAATGTTGACGAGTCTAAAGCAAAAGAAGAAGCTTTGTTAGCAATAAGTGATGGCTTAATGGTTAGTGTAGATGATGCAGCCACAGTAGAACATAGTAATTTTAATGTAAGTACTAGTGGAGCAAATGAAATTAGAGGAAATGGCTTTTCTCAGGTTCAAAATTTTTCTGAAGAGATTATAGTAGCTTGCGAAACCTATGTTTCTTATTTAAGAGACAATAATGACCCACGATTATCAATGATGTTTGGTATGTATGCAGCTTATGAAGAAGATGCTACATCAAGATACAATTCAAAATCATCTACAGAAACAAGTGTAGAAATAACTCAAGAATATTTAGCAAAGTATGGTATTCTTGAAGGATATACTCCAGGTTATTTTTTATTCGAGGCACCTGAAGGATCACCTGCAGATATTTGGTCTCCACGTTTTGTAAATAAAAACGGAAAAACAGTACAAATAAACAAGTTTTTCAAATCACTTCAAATTAAAAGAAATTTAACTAGAATCGATTTACCATCCATATATCAATCATATTCTGAAGTAGAACTTTGGTTAGCTGAAGCAGCTCATAGAGGTTGGACTAACAGTGGTGGAGATTCAGAAACACATTATAAGAATGCAATTTTTGCTAACATTAATGAATTATCACAAATATTAGGGGCTCAAAGTAATACGAATCTAAATGCAGCAGTTTATGCAGAAAATTTATGGAACAATACTCCAGATAAAATGGAAGCAATAAATATGCAACATTATATAAATAACTTCTACAATGGTATAGAAGGGTTTGCAAACTGGAGAAGATCAGGGTTTCCTAAATTAAAACCTACAACAGATAATGCTTTTACAGACCAAGCACTTAATGGATTAATTCCTAGGAAATTACCTTATCCTAATACTGAAATGAATTTTAATAGAGATAATTTAGAACCACATTTAGATAATGGTGTAAATTTTTGGGGAGCATCAGTTTGGTGGGATAATAGTTTAACGAGAGGCGTAGATTTATAAAATTAATATTATGAAAATAAATAAATATATAACAAGTTTTTTAATCTTTATATTAATTTTTATTACATCTTGTAATGAAAATGATCCTAGTAACCCAGAGTTAGTAGATACAGATTTAAAGGTTTATTTTTGGGGAGAAGGAGATAATGTTACTGCTCTTGCTTTTCAAGGTTATGATGTTTTAATTGGAGAAACATTAGACCTAAAATTACAAGTATCTCCAAAGAATGATACATCTGTAAAATGGGTAGATGATGAAACTGGCGAAATACTTAGCGAAACTTTAGAGTTTACCTACGCACCTACTAAAGAAGAAACAAAAAGAGTTAATTTTATAGCTACTAGAACTTCTGGTTATGAGAAAAAAATAATATTTAACTTCAGAGGAAATATTGATGGATTTACCAGTAAAATTAATGAATGGCAATCTATTTTAATTCCTCAAGGAACACAAACAGGCACATTTACAGTAGAGTTTGATATGATTCCTAATAAAGATGTTATGGATGGTATTGTAGGTATTCTAGATGGTATAGCTACTACATATGCAAATAATTCTTGTATTGTAAGATTAAATCCTTCAGGAAAAATTGATGCTTATAATGATACAGGCTATGCAGCTAATAACGAATTAGCATATCATGCAGGTGTTACCTATCATATAAAAATGGATGTTGATGCAGTAAACCAAACTTATGATATTTATGCAAATGAACAAGGAGGTGATGTTATAGAAATAGGAAGTGGTTTTAAATTTAGAAAAAAAATTACACATTTAGATTATTGGTCTATGGTTGCTGGGAATTTCAATATTGCAGATCCTGGAACACATAGAGTTTTAAATATGGAAATTACAACAATCACACAAAATCAATCGCCTGTTTTTACATCTGTAGATGATGCAACAATGTCTGAAGGTACAGAATTGACAATAGATATTGAAGCTACAGATCCATTAGGAGGCAATTTGGAATTAGAAGTAAATAACTTGCCACGTTTTGCTGTTTTTGTTGATAATGGTTTTGGTAAAGGAACTATAACTTTTAAACCTTATGCAGATTGTGGAGGTTGTGATGTTGGGGTTTTTGATATTAATGTAGTTGCAACAAATGGTGTAAAATCTTCTAATTTAGACTTTAAAGTAGAGGTTGTAGATCCTAATGCTGGCTTAGAAATAAATGTAGATTTAGCAGATGCCACTCTTTGGGATAATGGAGCTATTGATGATACTTTTCCAGAAACAGTTTTAGGTCATAATGGTGCTGGAGCTGGTGGTGATGGAAATGTAAATGCTATTATGCCTTTTGCTTTACCTGAAATTCCTGCTGGTAAAAAAGTAAAATCTGCTAAATTAAAAGTAAACGTTTCATTTAACGCTGCTTGGTTTCCTGTAGAGTATGATGTTTATGGCCTTTCTTCAAGAGTAACATCAGAAGTACTTCCTACAGATTTCTTTTTAGGTGCTTATGATACAGATGTAACAGCAACAGCAATTCAAAAAGCATACTTAAAAAACACGACAGCTTTAGGAGAAGTTTCTATGGATGATACTTCAGCTAAAAACTTAGCATCCTTTATGAATACACAATATAATAATGGAGCTAGTTCTGGAGAATTTATTTTTCTTAGAATTAATGCAAGTAGAAGCGATATGCCAACTTGGGCAATATCAAAAATTAATAGTGGGAATGGAGCAGCAAATGCACCTGTATTAATTGTAACTTTAGAAGATATATAAATTTAAACCATCAATAAAATAATATTCCCAGTAACAACTAAGTTACTGGGAATTTTTTGTTCATAATTTAGGGATATTAAAAACAATTTTATAATATAGTGTAAAGTGAATAACTCAACAAACTAAGCAGCTTCAAAATCTTTTTTCAATAATTCTTTTGCTAATTTTAATTCAGATTCTGTAAATGGTTTTGCATCAGAGGCAGAAACTGCTCCTTTTAATTCAGCAATATTTTTAGCACCAGATAATACTGTAGAGATTCCTTTTTGATCTAAAACCCAACGTAAAGCAGCCTGTGGCATATTTTTAATATCATCTCTTACTAAATATTTAAAAGCTTCTACTTGGTTTACACGTTCGTGAATTTCTTCTCTAGAATAACGCGCATTTAAAGTGCCTTCTGTAAACACAGTATCTTTTTTTATACCTCCAGATAAAAAACCATTAGCTAAACATTCCCTACCAAAAACACCTATAGGATATTTTTGTAATTCTTCAACAAGCTTTTGAGACTCTCTATTCATTAAACTTAAAACTACCTGAATAATGTCTATTTTATTTTCTTCAGCCCATTTACGTGCCATATTTTCTGTTTGATCAAACATAGAAATAGAATGGCCAACAAAACGAACTTTTCCTTGTTTTTTAACTTGTTCTAAACCTTCCCAAACATCATCATTTATTTCATCAGGAGAAAAAGGTGAATGAAAAAAAAGTACATCAATGTAGTCAGTTTGTAATCGTTTTAAACTTTCTTCTACAGAGTTAATTACTCTCGATTTATAAAACTGTGAAGCACCGTTTTTAATAGTTGGGTTTCTACCAAACTTTGTTGAAACATGAACTTTATCACGCTTTCCTTTTAGTGCTTTTCCTAAAACAATTTCTGCAACTCCATCTTGTTCTGGGGTTCCATATTGAGGGGCAGTGTCAAAAATATTTACACCTAAGTCTATACCAGCATGAATAGTATTAATGCCAGATTTTTCGTCTACACCTCCATAAACATTGTTTCCAAAAGCCCAAGTTCCTAAGCTTATTTCACTGATTTCTATATTAGTTCTGCCTAATTTTCTATACTTCATAAATATTTTTGTTTTAATTCGTTTATCATTTTAGTAGCATTTCTTAGATAGGTTTTTACAATTTTTTCTCCTAATTCTTTTGTTGCTAATCTTGGGTCTTTTCCAGAAACAGCATCTATTTCTAAACTAATAGGTCTGTTTTTTGGCAATGCATCCATACTTACTGTTTCTGGTGCATAATATAATTGTAAAGAAGTTTCACCTAATGCAGAATGATTTGCAACTAATAAATTATCGGGTAAAATATCAAACTCAGCAAATGCCCAAAAATATCTTTCAGGGTGTTTTTTATTAAATTCTTGAGCTACTTCTTTTAATATATTTTGATGAGGTTCTCCTGCATGACCAGATAATAAAATGATAATTTTAAAACCTTGTAGAACAAGTTGTTCAAAATATTCTTCACAAATAAGTCTAATTAGTTTTTCAGAAAATTCGATTGAATGTTTAGGGAAGTTAACTCCAGGATAAGATTTAATTAGATTTGCAGCTAAGTTAATAACTGGTAAAACCAATCCCCCATTTTCTTTTGCTAAATCCACACACATATGATGAGCCTTTATGCTGTCAAGTCCTGTAGGATTATGATTTCCATGATATTCTAATGCTCCCCAAGGTAAATATGCAATAGGAGTTTTTTCTTGTATAGCCTCAATTTGTTTCGGACGCATTTGGTCGTAAAAACCCCAAATTAGAGCATTATTATTGTTATCCATTTTATCTGAATTTAAAACTCATCAAAAGCTATTTGATTGTTGGAAACACCTAATTCCATAAGCATTTTAGTACACGCTTTAATCATCATTGGTGGGCCACAGAGATAAAATTCTATAGCTTTAGGATTGTGGTGGTTTTTTAAATAATTATCAAAAACAACTTGATGAATAAAACCAGTATTTCCTATCCAATTATCATCTTTTAGCGGATTTGAAAGTGCTATTTGAAAATTGAAATTAGAATGATCTTTTTCTATATTCTTAAAATAATCATCATAAAAAAGTTCTTGTTTAGAACGTGCTCCATACCAATAACTAACTTTTCTATGAGTTAATTCATTTTCAAAAAGATGGGCAATATGAGCACGAATTGGAGCCATACCTGCTCCACCACCAATATAAATCATTTCTTTTTTAGATGGTTTTATATGAAAATCGCCAAAACTCCCAATTGCAGTTACTTTATCACCAGGTTTTAAACTAAAAAGATAACTAGAACCAATACCTGGTTTACATTCTTGACCTGTTGGAGGTGTTGCAATTCTAACATTAAATTTTAAAACTTTTTCTTTTTTTCCATTGTTTGCTAAAGAATAATTGTTGAATCTTTCTTGCTCAAGATTGCTGCTATTTAAATCAAAAATTCGTTGATTTTTCCAAACAGAAGCATAAGGTTCTGGAATATCAAATTGATTAAATTCTATTTTCTGATATTCTGGAATTTGCAACTGCATGTAATCTCCAGGAGTAAATATTATTTTTTTATCAATATTTATAGGCTCAAGAACTAATTCTTTGATAAAAGTTGAAACATTTTTATTGCTGATAACTTTTAAGTTGTAGCTTTTTTTCTTGCGAGAACCATCTCCACAAGCATTTTTAATATTTAGCCAAATTTTATCTTCTCTTTTTTCTATAGGATATGTTGCTAAACCTTGGCAAATTGGTGCACGTGCAGGAGAACCATCATCAATATTAAAACGACCATTATGTTTTGGGCATTCTATAATGTTGCCTTTAATTAATCCTTCACTTAAATGAGTATTTCCATGTGTACAAATTCCATCCGTAGCAAAAAGAGAGCCTTTTTTATTTCGAAATAAAGCAAATGTTTTTTTTGTATGATCAAATCGAATAATGTCTTCTGCTCCTAAATCGTTATTAGAGCAAACAGGAATCCAACCTTCTGTATCTTCTTTTAAATTTGATGTAAAAACACCTTCTGTAATATATTTTTTTGTTTTTGGTAATTTACGTTTTACATAAAAAGAAGGTTCTTTTATTTGTCTTTTTATTGTGGGTATAATTTCACTCCATGCACTATAAATAGATGTGTAAACTGGAGGACAATCGTCTTTAATAAGTTTATGTAATTTAGGTAATGCATGATAAGGAACCAAAGGAAACATATGATGTTCTATATGATAATTCATGTTCCAATAAATAAACCTGCTAATAGGATTCATATAAACAGTTCTACAATTTAAACGATGATCTAAAACGTTTTCTGCTAATCCTGCATGTTGTGTTGTGTTGTGAACAATCATAAGCCATGTTCCAAAAAAATGCGGTAAAATAAATAAGAAAACAGGAATCCAGCTTTGTAAAATTATCGCTGAACTAATGATTAAAACATAAATAAAAAGATAAAGACGTGCAATTTTAAAAACTTTACTGAATTCAGATTCTGGAATATAGGTTTTTTCTGTATCACTAATTTTACCAAAAGCATGTCTAATTAAACTTGGAAAAAAGGTTTTATAACCACCAATATTAAATATTGATAGGATTAGGTTTTTAACATCTGGTGGTCTTGGAATTTGAATTTCTGGATCTCTACCAACTATAATTGTATCACTATGATGACGTGTATGACTCCATCTCCAAACTACAGATTCTCTCATCACCATAAAAGAGGCAACTTCATAAACAACATTGTTCATCCAATCTGTTTTAAAGGCTGTTCCATGGCTACATTCATGCCATCTAGAATCTGAACTTGTACCATAAAACACAGCATAAATAAGATATGGAATTATAACCCAGTAAGTTCCCCAAAGAGTAATTGTAGCAATTGCTGTAGTAATTAAAATAGCTAAAAGTAACAATGTGTCTTTAATAGCAGGCCCATCTTTACGAACCAACAATTTTCGCATTGTTTTACGAGACACAGGACTTTGATACCAATCTGCTTCTGCAAGACCTAGTTCTATAGATTTGGTTGCATTTTTACCTGTTAAAGAATAATCAAAATTAAATTGAGGTATAGACTTGAATGTTTCATGAATCAATTTCTTTTTAGGTGTTTCAATTTTTAATTCTGAATCTATCATCTTACTTCTTACTTTTTCAATGTTCTTTTTATCAATAAATTATTTATGCATTAAATAGTAATTACTTAAAATTATCGACCAAATTTTTTATATTTCACAAAAATAGATGAATGATCTACTATTAGTCAATAGACGTTTTGTTGTTTTTGTTGTGCAAAATGTCTACTTTTGAAATAGAATGGACAATTTTTTTCAATATTTAGCAGAAGATACAGAGGCAGAAGACTGGGGTGTTTACGTTCCAACTTGTGGTTATCAACAAATTTATCCTGGAGATACTTATCCTTTAGAAGGGCATCCAAATACACATAACTTTAATCAAGTTATTGGTAGAACTTTACCTGGTTGTTATCTAGTTTACATCCCAACAGGAAAAGGTATCTTATCAACAAAAAAAGGTAAATGGGAGGTGAATTCTGGAGATGTAATGGTTTTATATCCAGGCGAATGGCATAATTATAAACCTATAGAGGAAACTGGCTGGGAAGAGTATTGGATTGGAATTAAAGGAGAAGTGTTATCTAATAGAATACTAAAAGATTTATTTCCCGAAAACACCTCTTATGTAAAACAAATTGGGCATCAAGAAGAATTAGTTTTTTTATTTAATCAATCCTTAAAATTGGTTAAAAAAAATAGTTTAGGGTTTAGAAAAATTCTTGCAGGTATTGTACTTCAGCTTGTAGCTTACGTTATTTCCTACCAAGAAGAAGGGTTAGGTAGTCGTGAAGAACAGCTCTGTAAAAAAGTTATCGACTTTATAAAAGAAAACCTTAATACAGAAGTAGATTTTAAAAAGCTAGCAAGTGATCATCACTTAAGTTACAATAGGTTTAGAACTGTATTCAAAAATAATAGTGGAGTATCTTTGCAACAATATCTTATTAATGAAAGGTTAGAACATGCAAAAAGGCTTATGGTAAATACAGATTTATCACTTAAGGAAATTTCTGCTAAAACAGGTTTTAACTCATTATTTTATTTTTCAAAAGTATTTAAAAATAAAATGGGCTATTCTCCAGGTAAAATTAGAAGAAAATAGTCTTTCTATTTATTTTGATTTAAAGTAAAATAGATACTTTTAAAATTTATTTATTATAATCATTTTAGTTTTTTTTAGGGTTAAGTATTAAAAACATTTTTTTTAATACTTAACCCTAAATTTTTATTAAAAAACAACTCCGATAAAACGTTATCGTAAACCATCTTTAGTTTTCCATTTAAGATATTCAAGTTTTCACTTCAATAATAAACATATAGCATATTAACCATATTCTACACTATATAGACATTTTGAACAACTAAAAGAACATAATGACCATTGCTTTAACTAATTGATTCATTTATGTTTGACGTATTAAGAATTTCATTACATAGTTTAGATAATAATATAAAATTCATAACACATTTAAATTTTAAAATAGGTCTTAATATTATTATAATAACGAATGAGATAAAATTTATAATAAACTAAAATAATTATTAAATAATCTTTTAAACTAAAAAATATGAAAACAAAATTATTTAAATCAATGTTATTTGTTGTGTTAAGTACTTCTCCAATTATATTGCAAGCACAAACTTATAACATAAGCCCAGAAATAGTTTCAGGACAAGTATATTATAATGATGGTATAATTTCTGACATCAATGATGTTCCTGTAAATAATCCTTGGTTAGGTGGTGATGACATTGACGGAACAAAAGTTTTAAAAGTAGGAAAGAGTGCTAGAGGAGGTGACCCATTTGTTACTAATGCAATTATTCCTTTTAAATTACCTTCTAGACCAACAGGAGAATCTGTAAATGCTGCAAATTTAAAAGTTAATTTAGCTTATTTAAGACATTGGATAGATGCAGAAGTAGATTTATATGGTTTACCATACAATGCATCATCTACAATCAATGCTAGTGATTATTATGATGGCACATATTCTGATCCTACTGGAACAGTTACAGCTATTCAAAGTGGATTTATAGTTAGAGACACAGGTGGTACAGAGCCATTGGGAACACAAATTTTAACGGATAGAGAAGTAAATTCAAATTCTAGTGGAGATACAGCATTAACAACTTACATTAATGCACAATATGATGCTGGTGCTGTTGCAGGAGATTATGTATTTTTAAGATTGAGCATAAATGTTAGTTCAGCTTCATCTCCAAACGGATTATTAGGAGCTCATTATTATGGGATTAGTGATGGACAAACTGCAAATGCACCAGTTTTGACTATGGAATTTACTAGTTCGCCTACAACAAACACTTGGCTTGGTGGTTCTACAGATTGGGCAACACCAACTAACTGGAGTGAAGGCACAGTACCAACAGCTACAGATAATGTTGTAATTCCAGATTTAGCAAACGACCCAATTATTGGGGCTACTACAGGAGCAGTTGCTAATGATATTACTACAAACGATGTTTTAACAATTGCAAGTGGAGGTTCTTTAATTGTTTCAGGTACATCAACAGGAAATATAACTTATAAAAGAACTTTAACAGCAGATGCAAATCCTTTAAAAGCATGGCATTTAGTATCATCTCCAGTTACAGGACAAACAGTTCAAAACTTTATTGCGAATAATACTTTAGCTTCAGGAACTTCAAACACAAGCTTTAGAGGAATTGCTAATTATAAAATTGATGGTCCTGGTTGGAATTATTATTTAAACACCTATTCAGATGCAGATGCTTTTGATGCTGGTAAAGGTTATTCTGTAAAATCTGCAACTGCAGGCGATGTTAGCTTTACAGGAACTTATACAAGTGGTAATAAAGACTATAACATCAATCAAACAACAAATAACTATAATCTAGTTGGTAATCCTTTTGCTGCTCATATTAATCTGGGAACTTTTTTTACGGATAATAATGCTATTGATAGATTAGAAGAAAATACTATCTATATATGGGATCAATCTGCTAATAGCGGAAATGGAGAATATACTCCAAAAACATCTTTAAATGATGCTGCTTTTGAAATTGCTCCTGGCCAAGGTTTCTTTGTGGTTTCTGGAATTGCAGCTTCTAACAAAGTTACTTTTAATGAAGCAAATCAAAGCCACAAAACAGATGAGTTCTCAAAAACTGCTTCAAGATCAGAGGTTCATTTAAAAGTTTATCAAGAAGGGATAGAACATCAAACAAAAATTTATTTTATAAAGGGTGCAACAACAGATTTTGATAATGGTTATGATGCTTCTTTATTTGGTGGTGTAACTTATAATTTGGCTATTTATTCTGAATTGATAAATAATAATCAAGGTAAAAAATTAGGAATACAATCTTTACCAAATAATAATTTTGAGTCTATGGTAATTCCTATTGGTTTAAAAGCAGAAACTGGTAAAGAAATTCTTTTTTCTGCAGAAGCTTTAAATTTACCTTCTGACTTAAAAGTCTTTTTAGAAGATAGAGCTACAAATACATTTACACGTTTAGACGAAGCTAATAGTAATTACAAAGTTACTTTAGCCGAAGATTTATACGGAATTGGAAGGTTCTATTTACATACTAAATCTAGTGTTTTAAATACCGATAATTTTCTGTTAGATAATATTAGCATCTATAAAACAGACAACTCTAATTTAAGAATTGCTGGTTTACAACCAGGAAGTGTAAGCGTTAAATTATTTAATATACTTGGTAAGCAAATGATGTCGTCAGCATTTAAATCCAATGGAGTTCAAAATATTTCTTTACCAAATTTAGCTACAGGAATCTATATTGTTCAATTAGAAACTGAATCAGGTACATTGAATAAGAAAATAATTTTAGAATAATTAACGAGAATTTATAAAGACATACATCATGAACAAACAAATAAAAAACACCCAACAAACAACTCAAGATATTTCTCGTAAAGATGCTATTAAAAAAATAGGAAATTATGGTAAATATGCTGCATTAACTGCACTTGGAACTTATTTGATTTTAAACCCTCAAAAAGCACAAGCTGCTTCTGCTCCTGCACAACCTGGAACAGGTTTTTGATTTTAATAGTTAGCAATTTAAAAAGTCTCGATTTCTCGAGACTTTTTTTTATGAAAAGAATCTTATTTTTGATTTATAATATTAGAATAATTTAAATTTTAATAATTACTCTTTTAAAATGTTCAGTTAGGTCTTTAAGAAACATAGATAAACTTATAGAAGTTGAGTTTTATTATCTCAACTTTGCTTTAGTAAGGAAGATGAAAATTGAATTAATTATATATCAAATATTACTATAAAATTCTTTTCAATTTTTTACTAAATATTTGTTAAAAGTATTTTTCTTAACAATTTTAGAACTCTAATTGTGTAAATTTACAATTGGGTAAGGTTTTACCTTATCCTTCTTTTTCATAGCAATTTTCCCACTTCTCATTGAGGAGTGGGTTTTTTATTTTTATCTTGCACAAAAGATTTCAATTTGAAAAAAATTATAGTTTCTGTAACCAACGATATTTCTACAGATCAAAGAGTAGAAAAAGTCTGTAATACCTTGCTGAATGCTGGATATGAAATTCTTTTAATTGGTAAACAAAACGAAAACAGCAAACCTTTAGAAAGAAATTATAGCACAAAAAGAATTAGCGTTTTTTTTAAAAAAGGTATTTTATTTTATGCTGAGTTTAATCTGAAGCTATTTTTCATCCTTCTTTTTACAAAAAAAAACATGCTTTTAGCAAATGATTTGGACACACTTTTGCCAAATTATTTAGTGAGTTTGTTACAAAGCAAAAAAATTGTGTATGATAGCCATGAATTATTTCCTGAAATTCCTGAATTGGTTAATAGACCATTTGCTAAAAAATTCTGGACTGTTTTAGAGAAAACAATTTTACCTAAATTAAAAAATACATATACAGTTTGCAACAGTATTGCTACATTTTACAATGATAAATATGCTACTAATTTTAAAACAATTATAAATTTACCAACTAAAAAGGAAATCGTTAAAACTACATTTCCTTTTAATTATAGTGATGAAAAAATAATACTTTATCAAGGTGCAATTAATGTTGGCAGAGGTTTGGAGTTAATGATTGAAACCATGTCCTTTCTTGAAAACTGTATCTTTGTAATTATTGGTGATGGTGATATTTTTGAATCTTTAAAAGAAAAAGTAATTACCAAAAACCTGACTCATAAAGTTCATTTTTTAGGAAGAAAAAACCCAAAAGAACTCCATAAAATAACGCCTTTAGCAAATTTAGGAATTAGTATTGAAGAAGATTTAGGCTTGAATTATAGGTTTGCATTACCAAATAAAATATTCGATTATATTCAAGCAAATGTGCCTATTTTGGTTTCTGACTTGCCTGAAATGAAAAGTGTTGTTTTGGATTATAAAGTTGGCGAAATTGTTACAAATAGAGATCCTAAAAAACTTGCTGATCAAATTGAAAACCTCTTAAAAAAAGATTTTACTATAACTTTAGAAAAAGCGAAAGAAACTTTAATTTGGGAACATCAAGAAGAGTTGCTTTTATCAATCTTTAAAGGAGCAAAATAATTATTTTTTATATTGATGTGGGTTTTCTCGAACACCTTTCTTAAAAATTTTTCGCAATCCAGATCGTAAATTATTATCAACTTGTAAAATAACATCTTTTACCTTTTCTGAAGATCTACCTCTAAAAGTAGTTACGTGAAAAGAATCGGATTCTAATATAGGTTCATCAGAAAAATAATAATTAGAAATGCAGCATCTTGTAGCATCTTTGGCTACTTTGCTTACAGAATGCCAAGATTTTTGGTGTGTTGTCATGACCACTAATCTATTAAATTTACTTAAAATTGTAATTGGATCCTCCTTTAATCCATTTGGCCAAAGTTCTAAATTTCCACCATTTTCTAGTTCCCAATTAGGAGTTGTGTAATATAATAAGTTTAAAACTCGCCATCTACTTCTATCTTTATCATGAGAATTATCTAAATGCGGATTCAAAAAATTATCTTTTTTCATTAAAGATAAACCACCTGCATATAAAAATTCATCACCATAAATATTTTTTAAATCGCAAATTTCTGCAACAAGTTTTATAACTTTTTCATCTTGAAAGGCATAAATAACTTCCTCTAGAAGCGAATTATATTGGTTCATTTGAAAAGCTGTAAACTTATATTCTTTTAAGCTTTTTCTTTTTACGGTTTCTTCTGTTGATGGAAATTTTTCAAAAATCTCTAAAGCTAGATTTTTAGGCAGCAGATTATCAATATAAAAATAACCAATATCTTTTTTAGAGTTTAAAAACTGTTGTTTTAAAACCTCTTTATTTTCAAGTAACTGCTCATAAATTATATGTCCGATTTCAGCTTTATTCATTTCTTGATTTTAAAAAACATACATAACATACTTTCATACAATTAAAATAAAAAACATTCGATTTTTTAATCGCTAATTTCTCGAAAGTTGGATAAAAGTTACCTGTAAATCTACTTAATTTTAAATTCCCCAACTTCTTTGTGACTTTCAACAAAGCTATTTCTTCTTTTTCAATTAATTGTTCTTCTTCTAAAAAAACTAAATTTTCCATCGCTTTTTTAGTTTTAGCAACAAAAACTTTATTGTCATCAATTCCTAAATGATAAACTTCGTTTTCTAAGTGCGCTATTTTATAACCTTCTTGTATCAACTTTAAAGAAAACAACAAATCTTCTCTTCCGTATTTTTTAAGTTTTTCTTCAAAAATAATTGTTTTAAAAACATCTTTTTGAATTAAAAAATTTGATGTAAAAAAATATTTACTCGGATTTTCCAATCTTTTTTCTATGGAAATTTCTTCATGTTTTTTTCCATATTTATAACGTAATAAATCTAAATTTTCTTTTTTATGTTGATACAGTAATCCTCCACAAAAAACAGTTTTAGATGTATTAAAGCAGGCAATATAATTTTTAATAAATTGATTATTTGTGGGCAAAACATCTGCATCTAAAAAAAGCAACCATTTATAAGTTGCTTCTTTTGCTAATAAGTTTCTAATTGCACTTCTACCAATATTATTTTCTAAAACTTTAAACCTTGCGTTTTCTAGAGAATTTATTTTTTCGTTTTCTGCATTTAATTCAGATTTAGAACCATCATCAAAACAAATAATCTCGAAAGCAATTTGCGCTAAAATTAATTGTTGATGAATTTTATCAACCAAAAAAAAAGCATTATAATTATATGTTGGTATTAAAACTGAAAGCATTAATTTGTTGCTTGTTGCACAACTTCAAACAACTCCCCTGCTTCTACTTTTAAAGTAGTGTGCTTGAATTTTACAATTAATTGATAATCGTGAGTTGCCATTAAAATTGTTTTACCACTTTTATGAATTTCATTTAATAGCTCCATAACTTCCAAAGAAGTTTTTGGATCTAAATTTCCTGTAGGTTCATCTGCCAAAATTAATTCTGGGTCGTTTAACAAAGCTCTTGCAATGGCAACTCTTTGTTGTTCACCTCCAGAAAGTTCGAATGTGTTTTTGTAATGTTGAGATTGCATTCCAACTTTCTCTAAAACTTCGTTTATTTTGGCTTTTATCTCGTCTTTATTTTTCCAACCTGTAGCTTTTAAAACAAATTCTAGATTTCCAAAAACGGTTCGATCACTTAATAATTTAAAATCTTGGAAAACAATGCCTATTTTTCTCCTTAAAAACGGAATATCTTTCTCTTTTAAGTTTTTTAAATCAAAATCTACAATAGAGCCAGTGCCTTCTTGCAATTTTAAATCACCATAAAGTGTTTTCATTAAACTACTTTTTCCACTCCCTGTTTTACCAATCAAATAGTAAAAGTCTCCTTTGTTAATGGTTAAATTAACTTGCGATAACACCAAATTTTCTCTTTGATAAATGGCTGCATTCTCTAAATGTAAAACTGGTTTGTCCATAAAAATAGTAGTTTATACAAACTTATTAGTTTCTATTGATTTTAGAACATAAAATTTGAAAAATTCTTACTTTTGATGTAAATTATTTTGAACATTTTTTATGTGGTAATCCAACAAATTCTAAAAATGTTCGTTAAGTAAGTAAATAACCAACAACAATTGTATGAAATTTCGTTTTATCAAAAAACATATTTTATTTTGTATCTTTTTTACAACCTCTTTTGCGATGTTTTCGCAACAAACGGTTGTTGATGCAAATATAGTTTCAGACTTTAATAATGCTTTAAAACTTTATAATGATAAAGCATATGCTGCTGCTCAAAAAGGATTTGAAAAAGTACAAAACACAGCAAAAGAAAGCTCTAGTTTAAGGGCAGATGCAACTTATTATGATGCTATGTGTGCTGTAAGATTAAACCAAACAGCTGCAGATGAAAAAGTATTAAATTTTGTTGATGAAAACCCAACAAGTAATAAAAAAAACAAAGCTTTTTTTAATGTTGCTAACTATTATTTTGCCAATAAAAAAGCAGCTCATGCTTTAAAATGGTACGAAAAAGTAAATACAGATTTATTATCCGAAGAAAATAAAAAGGAATTAAATTTTAAAATGGGTTATGGTTTGTTAGTTGCTAAGGCTTACGAACGTTCTAAAGATAAATTTCTACCTTTAATAAATGACCCAAAATATGGGAATGACTCTAGATACTATTATGGATTTATCGCCTATAAACTAGAAGATTATGGCATTGCAGCTTCTACTTTAAAGCAAATTGAAAACGACAAAACTTACAAAGCAGAAATTTCTTACTACTTATTAGATATTAGTTTTAAAGCTGGTCAATTTGAAAAATGTGTGGAAGTTGGTACAGAACTTTTAAAAACTGCTAGAAGAAATGACATTTCTGAAATTTCTAAAATTATTGGCGAAAGTTATTTCAATTTAGAAAAATATGCAGCAGCAATTCCTTATTTAAAAGGTTATACAGGAAAAGGTGGCAAATTAAATAATACAGATTATTATCAATTAGGCTATGCTTATTACAAACAAAACGATTTTGAAACTGCCATTAGTTATTTTAATAAAATTATTGATGAAAAAAATACAGTCTCGCAAAATGCATATTATCATTTAGCTGAATGTTATTTAAATATTGATAAAAAAACGGAAGCTTTAAATGCGTTTAAAACTGCTAGCGAAATGAGTTTTAATATTAAAATTCAACAAGATGCTGCTTTAAATTACGCAAAATTAAGTTATGAAGAAGGCAATCCTTTTGAAAACGTTACAGATGTTTTGCAGAATTATTTAAAGAATTACCCAAACTCAACTTCTTATACTGAGATTAATGAATTGGTGGTTTCATCATTTATAAATCAGCAAGATTTTGAAGGTGCTTTGGTGTTTTTATCGAAAAAAAACACCCAAGAAAATATTGCTTTAGCATCCGAAGTTTCTTTGTACAGAGGTATTCAATTATTTAATGAGCAAAAATTGCAAGAAGCATTGCCTTATTTTGTGAAAGGAAAAAGTTCTTCAGAAACCGAAATCAGTCAAAAAGCGAACTATTGGGAAGCAGAAACTTTATATCAATTAGAAAATTACGAAGATGCTTTAAACAAATTCATCAACTTTAATAATCGTTTAAGAAACAGCAATAGTGATGCTTTTCCTTTATTGCAATACAATATTGGATACTCACATTTTAAGCTAAAAAACTATGAAAAAGCTGCAAACACGTTCGAAGCTTTTCTAGGAAAAAGAGATTTAGAAATCGATATAAAAAACGACACTTATATTCGTTTGGGAGATAGTTATTTTGCTACAAAAAATTATTTAGAGGCTTTAAGAGCGTATCAAACTGTAGTAAATAACGAAGGAACTGAGGCAGATTATGCTCAATATCAAATAGGAATGAGTTATGGTTTTAGAGAGTTAGATGATCAGAAAATTGTAGCATTAACGAATGTTGTCAATAAATATCCAACTTCTAATTTAAAAGATGATGCTTTATATCAACTTGCAAATACCTACACAAAAATTAGAAACAATCAAAAAGCACATGAAGCTTATGAGAGATTGTTAGAGAAACATCCTAAAAGTGTCTTTTTGCCTAAAGCTTTAGTTCGCCAAGGTTTGTTGTATTATAATGATAATGAAAACAGAAAAGCTTTAGAGAAATTTAAATTAACAACAAGTAAATTTCCTAATTCTGCTGATGCTCTTGAAGCTGTTAGAAATGCAAAAAATATTTATGTTGATGAGGATAATCTAGATGGCTATGTAAGTTGGACTAAAACGTTACGTTTTGTTGATGTGTCTGATTCTGAGTTAGAAAACTCAACCTTTGCAATTGCAGAACGCAAATATTTTGAAGGCAAAAACAATAACACAATTGCTAGTTTAAGGAAATATTTAAGCAGTTTCCCAAATGGAAAAAATCAGTTAAAAGCAACTTATTATTTAGCAGATTTGCTGTTTAAAGAAAAACTATACTCAGAAGCGATCGAAAAATATAAGGTTGTTTTAAATGCAGGACAAAGTGAATTTAGCGAAGATGTTTTGGCAAAATTATCTCAAATTTACTTGCAGAGACAAGATTATTATGGCGCAATTCCATTGTTAGAAAGATTAGAAAGAGAAGCTTACATTACAGAGAACATTTTGTATGCTCAAAGTAATTTAATGAAAGGCTATTCTAGCACCAAAGCTTACAATTTGGCTATCGATTATGCAGAAAAAATATTAGCTAAAAACAAATTAGATGATAATTTAAAATTAGATGCAACTACTGTAATTGCTAGAACTTCTTTTATAACTTTAGATTTAAGAAAAGCAGAAAAATTTTACAAACAAGTTGAAGAAATTGCAACTGGAGAGTTAAAAGCTGAGACTTTATACTTTAATGCTTATTTCAAAAATTTGAACAAAGAATACGAAGCATCTAACAAAGTTGTGCAAGAATTAATTGCAACGTATTCTAATTACAAATATTGGGGCGTAAAAAGCTATGTAATAATGGCTAAAAATTACTACGAACTAAAAGATGTGTATCAGGCAACCTTTATTTTAGAAAACGTAATTAAGAATTTTACACAATTCGATGATATTGTAAAAGATGCTAAGTTAGAGCTTACTAAAATAAAAGAAAACGAAGCCAAAACTAATAATTCTATAACTCCACAAACTAAAAATTAATGAAAAAGGGCTTTCTTATATTTTTAATTTTCATAGGATTTTTGAGCGCAAATGCTCAAACAGAAGTTCCTGTAAAACGAAAAGATACTGTAAAAACAGAAGTTGTAGAAGTAATTACAACTTACAATCCAGAAATTGCAGACGCAAATAAAATTAAAAAAAATCCGACTTTAAAATTGCTGGATAAGAGCAAGAAAAAGAAATTGAACTACGCTATTTTTTCTGCACCAGTTGCTTCCACTTTTATTCCTAAAAGTGGTGTTGTAAAAGGGATTGATGTTGGTATAAAAGAACGAATTTATGGCAATTACATAGCTGCTGGTTTTGGTAATTATACGTCTCCTTATTTTGAGGCTTACATTCATAATCAAACTCGTTTTGAGAGTGAGTTTGGGCTATCTACAAAATACGCAGCTTCCTTCGATAATATTGATAATACTGTTTTAGATAGTGATTTTTCTAATTTTTCAGCAAGTCTTTTTTACAAGCAAGAAGAGCGTTATTTCGATTGGAAAGTAACCTTAAATACGGAAAGAAATAATTACAATTGGTATGGTTTAAAAGAAAATACCTTTACTGATAACGTAATTGATAATATTGAAGAAAATCAAACTTACAATTATTTTAATGTAGTTGGTGAACTAGATTTTTTAGATTCTTATATTGATAAAAGTGAATTATCTATCTCTTATTTTTCTGATGAGTTTAGCAGCAACGAGTTTTTAATCAACCTAAATACAAATTTTGATTTACCTATTGATTTTATCAGTAGAAACTTAGATAATTTAAAAGTAAATACTTCTTTAGAGTTTTTAAACGGAACATTTGAGCGCGATTATCAAAATCAAAATGACATAAATTATTCGATTTTTACTGTAAAAATAAACCCTGAATACAACACAACATTTAGTGGTTTTGCATTGAAATTAGGAACTAAGCTTTTCGCTTCTTTTGATACTGAAAATAGTGTAAACCATTTTTTAATATATCCAGATATCAAAATTCAAAAAACAATTATTAAAGAACAATTAAATGTGTATGCTGGAGTTTTTGGCGATTTCAAAACCAATACATATAGAAATTTCACAACCGAGAATCCATTTATTTCTCCTACTCAATTCATAACTCAAACAGCAGAAAAGTATAATGCTTTTATAGGTTTTAATGGTGTTGTTCATAAAGACCTTAGTTTTAATATCTCTGCCAACATAAAAGTAGAAGAAGATAAAGCGTTGTTTGTAAGAAACAATTCAAAATCTAATGGAGTTACAAATAGCGTAAATGGAACCGAATTAAAAGGTTTTGAATACGGAAATTCATTTTCTGCTTTTTATGATGATGTAAAAACCACATCATTATTTGCAGAATTAGCGTACGATTTTAATAAAAACCTAGAACTATCAACAAACATTCAATTTGATAATTTTAAGATGACTACTTTAACAGAAGCTTGGAATTTACCAACTGTTCAAACTACAGTTTCTGCTAAATACACAACCAATAAATGGTTTGCAACCACTAATATTTTTTATGTGGGAGAAAGAAAAGATGTTTTATATAGTTCAGTTTCGCCATCAAGTTTAGGTGGAGTACAAACTTTAAATTCATTTGTTGATGTTAACTTAAATGGAGGGTATCATTTTAATGACAAATTTTCTGCATTTTTAAAAGTAAACAATGTTTTAAACACAGATTATCAACGTTTCGCTAATTTTAATGTGCAAGGTTTTCAAGTTTTAGGAGGAATTACCTACAAGTTTGATTTTTAAAAAGCTACCATTTAACGGTTCTTAATAACAAGTAAACTAAAATATTTATAGGTTAAAATCACTTTTTGCTTATATTTACGCCCTATGTTTTATTATATATTAGTTGCTTTTCAAGCATTTTGTATTTTTCATGTTTATAAAAGCAGAAACGAGAGCTACTGGTACTTTGTAATCTTTTTAGTGCCTTTAATTGGATCTTTGATATATCTTTTTTCTCAAATAATAAATAAAAAAAATATTAAAAACACGAAAAACAAACTTACTGAAGTTGTTAATCCTGCAAAAAAAATTAAAGAATTAGAACAAAAATTATCTTTATCAGATACCTTTCAGAATAAAATACATCTTGCTGATGAATATAAAAATCAGAAAGATTATAACAATGCTATTTTATATTATGAAAAAGCCTTGGATGGTAAATTTAAAAACAATTCTCACGCTATAAACA
Source organism: uncultured Polaribacter sp. (assembly GCA_963977615.1). GTDB lineage: Bacteria > Bacteroidota > Bacteroidia > Flavobacteriales > Flavobacteriaceae > Polaribacter. Next base: position 58,652 of record CAXBPL010000004.1, read on the forward strand.
AAGTTTTAAAATGTTATTTCAACATAAAAAATTATGGAAAAGTTGTGGACTATGGAAAGAAAATACCACTAGACACCTCTTTTAAAGGCTCTATTTGCATGTATGCAGTAGCTTTAGAAAATTGCAACTATATTGAAGAAGCTGAATTACAATTCAGAAAACCGAATATTCGTTATTCAAATTATGCAGAAAGATTGCAATTATCAGAATTTTTAGTGAGAATAGATAAACAACAAGAAGCTAAAGTAGTTTTAGAAGAAATTGTTGGCGAAATTGATAATATGATTGAAATCAACCAAAAAAAACATCGTATTGTTTATCTAGAATCTAGAAAATTATTAAAAAGAATTTAGCTTTTTAAATAAAATTAATTTAACATTTTCCAAAGTTTATCTTTCAATTCTTGTAAGCCAATTTCAGCAACAGAAGAAATAAATAAAGCTTCTACACCTTTTGGCAACGCTTCTTTTATTTCTGTTTGCAACTCTTCATCTAACATATCTGTTTTAGAAATAGCCAATAAACGATCTTTATCTAACAATTCAGGATTGTGTTTTTTAAGCTCGTTTAAGAGTATTTCATATTCTTTATTGATATCATCAGAATCTGCAGGAATTAAGAATAATAAAGCCGAATTACGCTCAATATGTCTTAAAAAACGATGACCTAAACCTTTACCTTCTGCAGCACCTTCTATAATTCCAGGAATATCTGCCATTACAAAAGTTTGATGATTTCTGTGCTCAACAATTCCTAAGTTAGGTTTTAAAGTTGTAAAAGCATAATCTGCAATTTTAGGTTTTGCTGATGTTAAAACAGATAATAAAGTAGATTTACCTGCATTTGGGAAACCAACTAAACCAACATCTGCCAATAATTTTAATTCCATTCTAAACCAACCATCTAAACCATCAATACCTGGTTGTGCGTATCTTGGTGTTTGATTTGTAGATGTTTTAAAATTCCAGTTTCCAAGACCACCTTTACCTCCTTGTAATAGAACAACTTCTTTTCTATCTTCAGTTATTTCTAAAATTACTTCGTCTGTATCTGCGTCTTTTATAATAGTCCCTAAAGGTACATCAATATAAATATCTGCTGCATCTGCACCAGAACTTCTGCTTGCACTTCCTGCTCCACCACCTTCTGCTCTAAAGTGTCTTTTAAACTTTAAATGAAACAACGTCCACATATTTTTGTCTCCACGCAAAATAACATGTCCTCCACGTCCTCCATCTCCTCCATCAGGACCACCTTTGGTAATAAACTTTTCTCTGTGTAAATGCACAGATCCTTGTCCTCCTTTTCCAGAAGATGCGTAAATTTTTATGTAATCAACAAAATTTCCTTCAGTCATATTCGTGTGTATTTGTGTACTTGTTAAAATATATAAATGTTGAAATATTCAGATTGTTTAAACAATTAAACGTTTAAACATTTTAATAATTTATAAAGCATCAAATACTTCAGCAATTCTCTCTGTAATTTCTTTAATAGAACCAACTCCATTAATTCCATAATATTTATCTTGATCTGCAAAATAATTTTTTAGAATTGAAGTTTTTGTATTGTATTCGTTAAAACGATTTCTTATTTTAGATTCATCAGTATCGTCTGTTCTCCCACTAGTTTTTCCTCTTTCTAACAAACGAGTTACTAAAACATCTTCAGGTACTTCTAAAGCAATCATTCCGTTAATTTGCTCGCCTTTATCAGCTAAAAAAGAATCTAAAGCTTCTGCTTGAGATTGTGTTCTTGGAAAACCATCAAAAATAAAACCATTCGCATCTGCATTTTTTTCTACTTCTGCTTTTAGCATATTTATGGTTACTTCATCTGGTACCAAATCTCCTTGATCCATATATTCCTTCGCTAACAAACCTAATTCTGTAGCATTTTTAATGTTGAAACGAAACACATCTCCTGTAGAAATATGTATCAAATTATACATATCTTTTAAAAATGTTGCTTGCGTTCCTTTTCCTGCTCCTGGAGGTCCAAATAATACGATGTTTTTCATTTTAGGTTTTGTTGATAGTTGATATATTGATGCGTAATTTCTTCCTAATCCATTATAATCTAAACCATAACCCACAATAAATTTGTCTGCTATACTTTTACCAATATAATCTATTGGGAGTTCTTTTCTAAACACATCTGGTTTAAAAAACAACGAAACTACTTTTAATTTTTTTACATTTTTGTCTTTAAAAATATCATAAATTTCTTGCAAAGTTGAGCCTGTATCTATAATATCTTCCAAGATAATAACAGTTCTTCCTGTTAAATCTTCATTGATACCTACTAAATGTTTTACTTTTTCAGTTGAAGTTGTGCCTTGATAAGAAGCTAACTTCACAAAAGATACTTCACAATTTCCTTTATATTCTCTTATAAAATCTGCAGCAAACAGAAAACATCCATTTAAAATACCCACAAAAATAGGAATTTCATCTTTTGGCATATCTGCTTTTACTTGATGTGCTAATTTTTTTACAATTCGAGTAATTTCATCCTCATGAATATAAGGTTTAAAATATAAGTCGTCAAGTTTTATAATTTTCATAAGAGTGCAAATATAATAGGTATATGTTAAAGGAAAAACCGTTTTCTTATACTAAACTTATTCAAGTGTCATATAAGAAAACGGTTTTAAATTATTATAATTATTTTTTTATTCTTTATCTTCTTTTTTAGTAGTGTCGTACATAATTGGTGTTGCCACAAATATAGATGAATACGTACCTACAACAATACCTACGATTAATGCAAACATAAATCCTTTAATAGAATCACCTCCGAAAAAGAAAATTGCTAACATTACCAACAAAGTTGTTAAAGAAGTATTTATTGTTCTTCCTAAAGTTTTGTTGATTGCATCATTAACCAAAACATTTCGTTTTCCAATTCTTTCGTTCGTAAATTCTCTAATTCTATCGAAAATAATAACAGTATCGTTTAATGAATACCCAACAACTGTTAATATGGCTGCAATAAAAGATTGATCTATTTCCATATCAAAAGGCATAATATTATAAGCTATAGAAAACACACCTAATACTATTAAAACATCATGAAAAACTGCTGCAACTGCACCAAAACTATAAGATATTTTTCTAAAACGTAATAAAATATATAAGAATACAATTAGTAACGAACCAAAAACAGAATATAAAGCTGATGTTTTAATATCATCTGCAATTGTAGGTTCTACTTTCATATAACTCATAACCCCAGCACCGTTTTTCTCAAAACCTGGTTTAAAGTTTTCATAGGTTGTAGTTCCTAAATAAGATTGTAAACCTGTGTATAAAGTATTTTGAACATCTTCATCTACTTCCTGGCCTACTTCTTCAATCTTATAAGCTGTTGTTATTTTTAATTGATTATTATCTCCATACGTTTTTACTTCTGGAGCTGTACCAAATGAAGCTTTTAAACTTTCAGCTACTTCTGTTGCACTCATTGATTGCTCAAAACGAACAACATAAGAACGACCTCCTTTAAAATCTACTCCTTGTTTTAAACCTACTGTAAAAATAGATATAAGACTGATGATTATAAGTGTCCCAGAAATAACGTATGCAATTTTACGTTTCTTAATATACTGAATGTTGATGTTTTCAAACCATCCTTTAGAAACTGATGTGTTGAATGTTAATTTAGCACCTTTATTAACAGCACCATCAATTAAAATACGAGTAATAAATACAGCTGTAAATAATGATGTTAAAATACCGATAATTAACGTTAATGCAAATCCTTTAATAGGTCCTGTTCCAAAAACATATAAAATAACACCTGTTAATAAGGTTGTAATGTTTGCATCTATAATTGCAGATAAAGCTCCTTTAATAGAGAAACCTTCTTCTACAGATTGTTTTAAACCTTTTTTAGAGCTTAATGCTTCTTTAATTCTTTCAAAAATAATTACGTTGGCATCCACACACATACCAATTGTTAAGATAATACCTGCAATTCCAGGTAAAGTTAACACTGCATTAAAAGATGCTAAAATTCCGAAAATAAAGATAATGTTCACTATTAAAGCAATATCTGCATATAATCCTGCTTTTCCATAGTATAAAATCATCCAAAGTAAAACTATTAAAATAGCAATACCAAATGAGATAAAACTTGCATTAATTGCTTCTTGTCCTAAAGATGGCCCAACAACTTCTGCTTGAATAATTCTTGCAGCAGCAGGTAATTTACCAGCTTTTAATACTGTAGAAATATCTTCTGCTTCTGCAACTGTCATAGTTCCTCCAGAAATAGAAGTTCTACCACCAGAAATTACTTGATTTACAGAAGGTGCAGTATACACATAATCATCTAAAACAACTGCTACAAAATTACCAACATTATCTGCTGTCATTTTTGCCCATTGTTTTGTTCCAGAGCTATTCATTGTCATACTAACTTCTGGCTTGTTTAGTTGATCAAAAACTTGACCAGCATCTAAAATAACGTCACCTTCAATAGTTGGTTTATCATTTCTGTTTCCTTTAATTGCGTATAATTCAATTAATTCTACAGTTCCATCTGCACTAGCATTAGATTTATAATTCCATAAAAATTTAGCGTACTTTAAATCATTTGGTAATAACGCTCTAATTTCTTTTCTTTTTAATAAATCATTTACAGTAGCAGTATCTAAAACACTAGCTTGTGCAACAACAGAACTTAATTGTTGTTGAGATTGTGCTACATTAGGCATTAAATATGTAAATAAGCTCTTTTGATTTTCTTCAGCAGTATCTAAATCATCACCTAATAAATCATCAATATCATCTTTCTTAATTGAATCATTTTCTTGCTCGTTAACTGTTTTCTCGTTTAATAATTCAGCTACTTTTGTATTCGCTTCAAAGAAAAAGTTTTGAACCTCTGCATTTGTATACACTTCCCAAAACTGTAATTCAGCTTTACTTGTAATTAATCTTATAACACGATCTATATCTCTTGCTCCTGGTAATTCAATTTGAATTCTACCAGAGTTTCCAATTCTTTGAATACTTGGTTGAGTTACTCCAAATTTATCAATTCTACTTCTTAAAACTTCGAAAGCAGTACCAATAGAACTATTAATTTCTTTTTGTAAAGTTTCTCTAACACTAATATTTCCTTCATCAAAAGAAATCTTTTCGCTTAATGCTTTTGTTCCAAAAATAGATGGATCACTTAATTTTGTAGTTCCTGCAACTTTTTCAAATTCCTCGAAAAATAAGTCTAAGTAATTAGCATTACTATTTTTCTGAGCTTCGTCTGCAGCTGCTAAAGCTTTGTTGAACGATTCGTTTTGAGACTCGTTAGACAAACTGATTAAAACTTCTTTTACAGAAATTTGTAAAATAGCATTAATACCACCTTTTAAATCAAGACCAAGATTCATCTCTTTGTCTTTCACATCATTATAAGAATAAGAAGCAATTCCTAAATCTATAATTTTTTTGTTTGCTACACTATCTAAATATTTTCCTTCAGATTTTGCGATTTCTCTCACATTTTCCTTTGGATGTAAATTTTTAGCATATGCTACTGCATCATCTTCTACTTTAGTTGCTAAAAATGTAAATGATAATTGGTATAAACTCACTAATCCAAAAAGGATTGCGAATACCTTAATAAGTCCTTTGTTTTGCATTCTATTTATAGTTGTTTGTTAGTCAAAAAATTAAAACGGGCAAATATATAACTTCTCGTACTTTTTGACAATGATTTGTTTTAATGTTTTTTTTGAATATTGAAGTATTATATTCAACTGTAAAAGGTGATTCTAAGGATTCAAAACCCACCAATTACAAAAATTAGGTATTGTAGTAAATTGGGCCAGCTCTAACTTCTGGCTTGCAATGAGGTTTGTTGTCTTTATCTATTGAAAGACTTTTATGAAATGTATAATATGTTTTAAAAACCTTGTTAGCTTCCTTAACTTGAATACTTTCTAAAGATGCAAAATTTTGATTTGTTAAAAATCTTTGAGCATCGTACTTAATCTCTAAAACAGCATTATTATCTAAATTTGATATTTCAACATCTGTACTTAACTCATAAACATCTAAATTATAAGTTGATGTGTTTTTTGAAAAAGGAAAATTTTCTTGTTGTTTTTTTGATGGATTTTGAAGTCCTAATAAATGACCTTCTGAAAGAATTTCTTTAATATTAGCAACATTTACAACACTATAATAGGATATTTTTAAGGCGCCATTTTTAGTTTCTTGCACTAAAATATTTGTTGCTCCAGCTTCTAATAGTTTTTCTTTTACATTAAAAATGGTGTTATCAATATCTTTTTTTGCAGTCTTAAAATCAACAAATTCTAAAACAATTTCTTGATTAGGCACAAAAGTATTTTCTTGTATAGAACCAAGAAAAATAGAAAGTATTAAAAGTAGACTAAAGTACCATTTTAGTTTCATGTGGCGAATATATAAAAAATAAGATTGCTTTAATCAATTCGTAAAAAGCAATCTTATTTGATGCTATTTATTTTATCTACTTTTAAAAAAAAGTTAGATTTAAAAACACGATAAACTTAATTTTTAAATCTCTTTCTGTTTTTTGTTGATTTTAAAAAAAATTACTCGTTTTTTAAAATTAAAGTGATACTCATTCTAATTTGACTATAAGAAACCTCTTCATTTAGTTTTTCGTAAATTGGTTTTAGTTCATTTTTTTGATTAAATTGATTAAAAACCACACGCACTTTATCTACAATTTCATTGGTTACATATTTTTTCAAATTGATATCTTTTCCCTCAGAATACAATTGAGATAAATGAGAAAAAATAGTTGTAATAGATAAACTTCTTTTTTCTGCAATTTCTGCAGGACTCAATCCTTCTTTATAGTAACTAAATGTTTTATTTGTTGTTGGCACTTTTCTTGGTTTGGCAACAGCTTTAAATTTACGAATTACGTCCATAAATTCAGTTCCATATTTCTCCATTTTGTTCATACCAACTCCAGAAATTGATAAAAATTCGTTTTCTGTTGTTGGCAATACACTTGCCATTAATTTTAAAGTTTTATCACTAAAAACAATATATGCTGGCATATTTTCTTCTTTTGCAATGGCATATCTTATTTTTTTAAGTTCCGTAAATACATCTTTATTAACCTCACCTTCAGTTGCAATTTTTATCGTTTTTTGTATTTTCTTTTTATCAGCAGGTGCAACAGGTGTTGTTAAACGCATTGTTTTTTCTCCTTTTAAAACTTGCCAACCAATAGGTGTTATTTTCAAAGCCGAACTTTCAGCATACATTATTTCAATTAAACCTTGGTTTGCCATCTGAATTACATAATCTCGCCAATCGAAAAAACTAACATCCTTACCTACTCCATAGGTTTTTAAAGTTGCATAATTTTTTTCATGAATATCTGCATTATTACTTCCTCGTAAAACATTAATTAGCATTGTAATTCCGTCTTTTTCGCCCATTCTTACAATTCCAGAAAGTGCTTTTTGCGATAAAATTGTGCCATCAAAACCCTTTGGTGGATTTTCGCAAACATCACAATTGCCACAATTTTCTGATAGATGTTCTCCAAAATAGGATAATAGAATTTTTCTTCTACAAGATTTTGCTTCTGCAAACTGCAACATCCTATTCAGTTTTTCCTTTTGCATCACAACATTTGCTCCTTGATCTGCAAATTGACTATACAAAACAAAGTCTCTCATATTAAAATAAAGTACAGTTTCTGATGGCAAACCATCTCTTCCTGCTCTTCCTATTTCTTGATAATATCCTTCTAAATTTTTCGGTAAATTATAATGAATTACAAAACGCACGTTCGATTTGTCAATGCCCATTCCAAAAGCAATGGTAGCTACAATTATTTTTATCTCATCATTTATAAAATCGGTTTGTGTTCTTTCTCTATCTTCATTATCCATTCCTGCATGATAAAATGCAACAGAATGCCCATCTTGTTTTAAATAACTAGCAACTTCTTCCGTATTTTTTCTGCTTAGACAATAAATAATACCACTTTCATTTTTTCGTCTTTCTATAAAATTGGCGATTTCTTGTAGTTTTTTTCTTTTTTGAACTTGACCACGAACTTCAATACTCAAGTTTTTTCTATCAAAAGAAGAAATAAATAATTTTGATTTTCTCAAACCTAATTGCGCCTCAATATCTTTTCTTGCGGATTTATCTGCAGTCGCTGTTAAAGCCATAAAAGGCACATTTAACAACGAATTTCTAAACACTTTTAGCTGTGTGTATTCAGGTCTAAAATCATGACCCCACATACTTACACAATGTGCTTCATCAATAGCAACTAATTTTATGTTGAGTTGTTTTAGCCAAGTATTGCTAACAGAAATTAATTTTTCTGGGGATAAATATAAGAGTTGTAAATCACCATTTATTGCTTTGGTTATAACGTCATTTTCTTCTTGAACAGAAATAGAGCTATTAAAAAAATCGGCTTTTATGCCATTTGATTTTAGAGCCTGAACCTGATCTTTCATCAACGAAATTAATGGAGAAACTACGATGGTAATTCCATCAAAAATCAAAGCAGGAATTTGAAAACACATCGATTTTCCACCTCCAGTTGGCATCAACACAAAACTATCTTTTCCTTCTATGGTTCTGTTGATAATTTCTTCTTGCAAAGGACGAAAATTATCATACCCGAAAATGTTTTTTAAAATAGTATGTGTTTGATTTATCACTTTTATAAAAATTGGACTACAAACATACGTACTTTATATATGTAAAGAAAAATAGAATTTTGTTATTTAAAATTATGAAACAAAAAAAATCCAACTTTTTCAAGTTGGATTTTTTACTATTTATCAATTCCTAAAATCTAGGAACTAAATATTATAATTCTAATAAGCCATTTGTTGCTTTTACACCTTCTGCAGAAGATGCTAAATGTGCTTTTTCAGCATCAGATAAATTAATTTCTACGATGCTTTCAATTCCGTTTTTACCTAAAACAACAGGAACTCCAATACATAAATCGTTTAAACCATATTCACCTTCTAATAAAGTAGAACAAGGGAAAATCTTTTTAGTATCGCAAGCAATTGCTTGTACCATTCCACTTACTGCAGCTCCAGGAGCATACCAAGCAGAAGTACCTAATAAACCAGTTAATGTTGCTCCACCAACTTTGGTATCTTCCATTACTTGATTTAATCTATCTTCTGAAATAAATTCTGAAACTGGCACAGAATTTCTTGTTGCCAATCTTGTTAAAGGAACCATTCCTTTATCTGAATGACCTCCAATTACCATTCCATCAACATCAGAAATAGGTGCATCTAATGCTTCTGCTAATCTATATTTAAAACGTGCAGAATCTAATGCTCCACCCATTCCAATAATTTTATTTTTAGCCAATCCTGTAGTTTTATGAACTAAATACGTCATAGTATCCATAGGATTTGAAACTACAATAATGATAGTTTCTGGAGAGTGCTCAATTAAATTAGCTGAAACTGTTTTTACGATTCCTGCATTAATTCCAATTAATTCCTCACGAGTCATTCCTGGTTTTCTAGGAATACCTGAAGTAATTACACAAACATCCGAATTTGCTGTTTTAGCATAATCATTTGTACTTCCTGTAATTTTTGTATCAAAACCATTTAAAGAAGCTGTCTGCATTAAGTCCATTGCTTTTCCTTCTGCATATCCTTCTTTAATATCTAACAAAACAACTTCTGCAGCAAAATTTTTAATGGCAATGTATTCTGCACAACTTGCACCAACTGCTCCTGCACCAACTACTGTAACTTTCATATCTTTTATTTAAATTATTAATGATTTTAAGTTGTAAAAATACACTATTTTAACATATTTTTTCTTAATATAAAGCAAAAAAAAGTCGTTTAAATAGAATCTTTTAAACGACTTTTAAGATATATATTTTTTTATCGAATGCTAAAAGCAATCCCTAAATTAGCAGTATTATATTCTTGAAGCGTATAACTTCCAAAAATTTTAAAGAACCCTAAACTTAATCTTACACCTCCAGTAGTTCTGAAACCACTTGCATCAAATTTAGAAGTTAATGGATCTGAAATAGTTCTAGATGCTACTCCATAAGATAGTGTATAATCTCCTAACATATTAAGAGTTGAGCTTCCTGAACCATAACCAAAACCTCCATAAAGATTTACAATAGGGAAGTTTAAAGATGCAATAGCTTGAACTGTATAGGCATTTAACTTAAATTCAGCTAATCCATTTTGTGTTGATACATCTCCACTACTCTCTATTTCATAATCTACTGTCATATTTGTATAAGCAGCAAGTAATGAAACATGTAAAGGTGTTTTTTCCATTGGCCCAAACCAACTTGTTATTTCTTTCTTTAAACCAATACCAAATAAACTCCCTTTTACATCGTCAGAACCTACTTTTGGAACTAATCGTAAGCTTACTTCAAATTTAGCAGGTAAACCTAAACTAATTTGAACTGCAGGAGCAGGAACAGCACTTAAAGGTAAACTTTCTTTAACCCCTCCAGGAGCGTTAAAAGTAGTACTGAATGGAACTCCACTTTCAACAAAATTTACGGTTGTAACAGGCGTAACATCTTCAGAACCTGCAACAGTAGCAGCAGTTATTGAACCTGCATTTATGGATGTTAATCCAGATAAAGTAAACATTTCGTCTTCCTCAGGAACTAATGATGCATTTAAACCAATAGCAATATCAAAACCAAATGGTTTATGAACTTTAGCTGTATGATACCACCCACTATTCATGCTATAAATTAAACCTTTCATTGCTGGTGCAATATAAGCTTCAATTAATTTGCTTCGATCATTATTATCAGCTAATAAATATCCTTCAAAACCATCTTGCGCTTTTGTATTGAAAGCAAAGGCAATCAAGCCAATAAATAATAAGGTACGTTTTTTCATAATTTTTTAATTTTGTAATATTATAGATTGATTATAAAGCTAATATAAAAAAAAATACACACTTCGTAATGAAGTGTGTATAAATTCTACTAAATAATTTATATTATACGTCTATATTTGCATATTTCGCATTTCTTTCAATAAAATCTCTTCTTGGTGGCACTTCATCTCCCATTAACATAGAGAAAACTCTGTCTGCTTCTGCTGGACTATCAATAACAACTTTTCTTAAGGTTCTAAATTCAGGATTCATTGTAGTATCCCAAAGTTGATCTGCGTTCATTTCCCCAAGACCTTTATAACGTTGAATACTAACAGAACCTCCCATTTGCTGTGCAATTATATCACGTTGATTATCATCCCAAGCATATTCTCTTTTTTGTCCTTTTTTTACTAAATACAAAGGTGGAGTTGCAATATAAATATAACCTTGCTCAACCATTTCCCTCATATATCTAAAGAAAAAAGTAAGAATTAAAGTAGCAATATGCGATCCATCTACATCAGCATCACACATAATAACTACTTTATGATAACGAACTTTAGATAAATTTAAAGCTCTTGGATCGTCTTCTGTACCAATAGAAACTCCTAAAGCTGTAAACATATTTTTGATTTCTTCGTTCTCAAAAACTTTATGTTGCATCGCTTTTTCTACGTTCAAAATTTTTCCTCTTAAAGGTAAAATTGCTTGAAAGTTTCTGTCTCTACCTTGTTTTGCTGTTCCACCTGCAGAATCTCCCTCAACTAAGAAAATTTCACATTGTGCTGGATCAGTTTCTGAACAGTCAGATAATTTACCAGGTAAACCACCAATACTCATAACTGTTTTACGCTGCACCATTTCACGCGCTTTCTTTGCTGCGTGTCTTGCTGTAGCTGCTAAAATTACTTTCTGAACAATTATTTTTGCATCATTTGGGTTTTCCTCCAAATAATCTGTTAACATTTCTGAAACTGCTTGACTTACTGCAGCAGAAACTTCTCTGTTTCCTAATTTAGTTTTTGTCTGTCCTTCAAATTGTGGTTCTTGTACTTTTACAGAAACAATGGCTGTTAAACCTTCTCTAAAATCATCTCCTGCAATTTCGAATTTTACATTTTTCAGCAAGCCAGATTCATCAGCATATTTCTTTAAGGTACTTGTTAAACCTCTTCTAAAACCAGATAAATGTGTTCCTCCTTCATGTGTATTGATATTGTTTACATACGAATGCAAGTTTTCTGCATAAGAAGTATTATAAACCATAGCAACCTCAACAGGAATTCCGTTTTTCTCTCCTTCCATAGAAATTACAGAAGACGTTAATTGCTCACGAGTAGAATCTAAATATCTTATAAATTCTGGCAAACCTTCATCAGAATGAAAAACTTCAGAAATAAAGTTACCTTCATCATCCGTATTTCTTTTATCTGTTAAAGTGATAGTAATTCCTTTGTTTAAATATGATAATTCTCGCATTCTAGTTGCAAGTGTTTCATAATTAAAAACAGTAGTTTGTTTAAAAATTGTTTTGTCTGGTAAAAAAGTAACGATGGTTCCAGTAAAATCTGTTTCTCCAATTGTTTTAACTGGATATAGAGCTTTACCTTCAGAATATTCTTGTTGCCAAACTTTGCCTTCTTTATGAACAGTTGCTGTTAAAAGTTCAGATAATGCATTTACACAACTTACTCCAACTCCATGCAAACCTCCAGAAACCTTATAAGAATCTTTATCGAATTTACCACCTGCACCAATTTTAGTCATTACAACTTGTAATGCAGAAACGCCTTCTTTCTTATGTATTCCAACAGGAATTCCACGTCCATTATCTTTAGTTGTAACAGAATTATTTTCATTAATGGTTACGTCAATGGTATCACAATAACCACCCATTGCTTCATCAATAGAGTTATCTACAACTTCATAAACCAAATGATGTAAACCACGAGGCCCAACATCTCCAATATACATAGAAGGACGCATTCTTACATGCTCCATTCCTTCTAATGCCTGAATACTGGACGCATCATATTCTTTTTTAATTTCTTCGCTCATAAAAATGAATTATTTATTTTTAGGTTGATGAAATTCGTCTTTAAAAAACAAACTTCTTAGACTCAAATTTACGAATTTATCATCTTTTTAAAAGCCTTTTTAGCAATTTTGTTTTAAAATTATCAACATTTGTGAAAAACAGAAAAATGGCTTAAATCGATTAAAAATGGTTTTAATGTTGATATTCCATTTTTTGTAAATCGTTTTATTTTCGAAAATTGTAAAAACCTTTTAAAAGTTAAATTTTCATTTTTTTAAAAACTTAAAAACTGAATAATATTCTCGGAATAAACCCAGATGAACCAATATTATCTTGCAAAGCTCCTTCTGTTTTATAGGGTGAATATTGATAATTTACACCAAATGTGATGCAGTCCTCATTTTTAAATTGAAATGTGTAATCAAAACCAGGTGCAATTAATATTGAAGAAATAAATTCGTATTTATTTTCGCCTTCTTGACCACTATAAAAAGGGTTTCTAGCATCAGTTGTTATGGTGGATACTCCAATACCAAAATAAAGTTTAAGATCTTTATTTCTTCTTTTAAAAACTTGTTTTTTAAATTTTAAAAATGCGTTAAACATCATATTTGTTTTCGCAGAAACAGTATCAATATTTCTGATAAATTGAAATTCTTTATGTTGTGTAGGAATTCCGAATTGAAAAACAACATCTATGGATTTTTTAAAACTAAATGGAAATCCAAAACTCATTTCTATTAATGGCGAAGTTCCAAAATAATCTTTTAAATTTCCATTTGGTATAAATACTCCTGCACCAACTTTAAAGTTAATTGATTCAAAAAAATCAGGTTCTTTAATATCAATCTTAGCATCTTGTTGTGCATTTATAGCGTTTATAATGCCAATATAAATGAAGAATAAAATAACTTTTTTCATAATGATAGATTTAAAATTATTTTTCAAATCTATCTTAACTCGTACTTGTAAAAGTCCAGAATTCCTGTAAAACAAGAAATTCTGGACTCATTTTTAAGATTCTGGACTGATTTCCTATCACTTTATAAAAGAATCGTTAGCACATGTTTTAAATAAGTGTACTCAATTGTTTCTGGTATTCATTAAAAACGAGCACTAACTAAAAAATAAATTTATTAGAATAAAAAAAATCTCACTTTCGTGAGATTTTTAAAATCATATTTCTATAAATTTTTTATCAAAAAAAATCAAGAAAATCTATGTCATTTTACTTCCTAATAATCCTAACATTCATCTCCTCCACTTTTTTATCAGATAAAATAGAAGGTGCATTAAATAACAAATCTTCTGATGAACCTGTCTTTGGGAATGCCATTACCTCTCTAATGGATGCTTTCTTTTCTAAAATCATCATTAACCTGTCAATTCCCCAAGCAATTCCTCCATGAGGTGGTGCTCCATACTGAAACGCTTTATACATGGTTCCAACACTTTTCATCATTTCTTCTTTATTATAACCCATATTTTTATAGGTTGCTTCTAAAATTTCTGACTTGTGTGCACGAACTGAACCTCCACCAATTTCGTAACCATTCAAAATTAAATCATATTGTTGAGCAATAATTTCGCCAATTTCAGCATCGTTATTACTCATATGTTTTTCCAAATCGTAAATTGCTGGCATTGAAAAAGGATTGTGTGTAAATGTCCATCTTCCTTCTTCTGTTTTTTCAAACATTGGGAAATCTACAACCCAAGCAGGTCTTAATTCCTTCGGATTTATCAACTTTAAAATTCGTCCCATTTCTTGACGAACAGCATCTAAAGCTTTGTTTGCAGTTGCATAATCTGCAGCAGAGAAAAACACGATATCACCAATTTGAGCATCAGTAGCTTTGATAATATTTGCTGCAATTTCCTCGCCTAAAAATTTAATAATTGGCGATTGCAATTCGTTTTCATTCACAATAATATATGCCAAACCACCTAAACCATTTTGTTGAGCAATGGCAGTTAAGTTTTCGATCTGTCCTTTAGACATTCTGTTTTTACCTTGTTCTTTGGCAGAAACTTTAATACATTTTACAATTCCACCTTCTTCAATTGGTTTGCTAAAAACTTGAAAAGTAGTTTCTTTTACAATTTCTGTAATGTCTTGCATTTGCAAACCAAAACGTAAATCTGGTCGATCACAACCATATTTATCCATCGCATTTTTGTAAGTAATAACTTCAAAAGGATGTAAAATCCATTTTTTACCATAAATATTTTTCACAACTTCATTAAACATTTTTGTGTTTAAATCGATGATTTGCTGCATACTTGCATATGCCATTTCAATATCTAATTGTGTAAATTCTGGTTGTCTATCTCCTCTTGAATCTTCGTCTCTAAAACAACGTGCAATCTGGAAATATTTCTCAAAACCACCAACCATCAACATTTGCTTGAATTGTTGAGGCGCTTGTGGTAATGTATAAAATGAACCTGCTTGTTTTCTGGTTGGCACAATAAATTCTCTTGCACCTTCATCTGTTCCAGCAGTTAAAATCGGAGTTTCAATTTCTAAAAACTCTTCTTCATCTAAAATATCTCTAAGTAATTTTATTACTTTATGACGATTCACAATTGCTTTACGAACTTCATCATTTCTATGATCTAAAAACTTGTATTGAAAACGAGTAGTTTCATTCGTTTTCATGGCTCTTTTTATTTCAAAAGGAAGCGTTTTCGATAAATTTAAAATTTCTAAAGCAGATGTTTCTAACTCTAATTTACCTGTTCTTAAACCTGCATTATAATCATCTTCATTTCTTTGAACCACAATTCCAGTAACCATAATTACAGTTTCTGGCTTTAATTTTACCAATTCATCTAAATTAGGAAACGTTTCCCTACTTAAACGAACTTGAAAAATTTCTGTACTTGAATCACGTAAATCTATAAAAATTAATTCTCCATGATCTCTAACACTAGAAACCCAACCTGCTAAAGTTACTTTATCTTTAATTGTTTTTTCTGATAAATCAGATATTTTATGAGTTCTATATTCTTCTTTTATAATGATTGGAACAGTCTGTAATTCTTCTTCTTGATTTTTATTTTTGGGTTTTGGATTTGTAGATAAATCTGTAAGATTTCTTGTTTCTTGGTTCTTGATTCTTGATTCTTCTCCAGAAAGAGAAGATAAAATTTCCTCACGAATCACTTTCCCAGAAGCACCTTTCCCAATTATTCCAATAACCTTACCAACAAGAATCCCTGCTTTTCCTTGATTTCCTGCTTTAATATCATTTGCAATCGCTTCATTTTCTGCAATTACTTTTAAAACAGCTAACTTTATTTTTTCTTCAGAAATCGTGTTCTCTTCAAAATACTTGTTATAATCAAACTTTCTATCTTTTAAATAATTGATAATTGCATTTTGAACTAAAACAGCCGTAATTTTTTCTGCTTTAAATAATTGAAAAATTTCAATTAAATGATTTACATCATGAATGTCTTTATATTCATCTGCACCAATATTATTTACCAATGTTTTTGCAACAAAAGATGGATCTTTAATCACATTATTCATCGCAACAAAAGTTTCAGAACGAAGCGAATCCGCAGTAAAAAACTTAGCATCTTGAGGTAAAACTCCACCTTTTATCAAAATTGATTCTACTGCAAAAGGCAAAGAACTGATATCAACATTAATACTTTCAACTACATTTTTAATGTTTACAAAAGGTAAATCTGGCTCAGAAATAAATCTGTAATCAGCTTCAAATTCCTTTTTACGCATGGTTTTAGTTTGCTTTAAATCAGCATCCCATAAAACTGTTGTTTGATCAGGTCTAAATTCTTTATGATCTATATAATAGGTAAGTTGTTTTTCGATTTCTTCCTTTAAAGCTTCCACCATAAACTTGAACGAATTCAAGTTTTTGATTTCTGTTCTCGGATTTAAATTATACGTATGTTTTTTACGAAGCGAAACAGAAACATCACTTTTAAATTCCCCTTTTTCAAGATTTGCTTCAGAGATTTTTAAATTCTGAACAATTCTCTGAATATATTGTGCGTAGGTTGATGCGTCTTCAATATTTCTAATACAAGGCTCTGTAACAATCTCAATTAAAGGAACTCCTGCTTTGTTAAAATCGACCAAAGAAATTTTCTTTTCGTGCATCAATTTTGCAGCATCTTCCTCTATATGAACTTGCGTTAAATTCACAGTAAATTGACTTCCATCATTTCTAAAACAAGAAACTTGTCCATCAGGAATTACAGGATTATGAAACTGTGTAATTTGAATATTTTTTGGATTATCTGGATATTCGTAATGTTTACGATCCCAAGAAATAACCTCATTTTTAAACGTAGATTTTACAGCTTTCCCAAAATAAATTGCTTTGGTAATTGCTTCTTTATTTAGAGATGGCAAAACACCCATTTGCCCAGTACAAACTGAACATATATTGGTGTTTGGCTGTTCTATTTCTTGATTTGCACAAGAACAAAACAACTTCGATTTTGTGTTTAAACGAACGTGTGTTTCTAAACCAATTACTAATTCTAAATCGTGCTTTTTGAGTAGCTCATTTAAGTGTTCTAGCTCCATTATATCAAATCATTTAAGAAATTAGCGAATTGTAAAACCAATTCATCATTATTTTTTGCAGCTGAAATTTGCAATCCAGTTGCTGTTCCTTTTGGAATTGTTAACGTTGGTAATTGCCCTAAACTAAAACCAACAGTATATGCATCAGACAAATACATAGCTAAAGGATCCTTTAAACTATCGCCAATTTTTGGAGGTAAGTTTGGTGTTACAGGTGATAAAATAATATCAACTTCCTTAAAATCTTTTTCGAAATTAGCAGCAATTTGATCTCTTACATTTAATCCTTTTAAATAAATTTCATCAGAAAAACCCTGTGACAAAACTTGATTTCCACCAACAATTCTTCTTTTAGATTCTTCTGAAAAATTTTCAGAACGCGTTATTGAATACGTATCTTTTAAATTATCTCCCTCAATTCTGTTGCCATAATTTGTGCCATCTAATCTTGATAAATTAGAAGCAGTTTCAGCCATTGCTAATGTGTAATACGTAGAAACCAACGTATCTGATTCAAAGAAATCTAATTCTTTAACTTCAATTCCTTTGGCTTTTATTTTTTCTATGGATGCTAAAAAATCTGCTTTAATTTCGGCACTAATTGCATCATTATTGATAAAATTCTTAAAATAACCAACCGTTTTTATGGCATCAGTATTTAAAACACTTTCTTTTGATATTGATGCAGATTGATACGTAGTTTGATCTTTTACGTCTTTACCACTCATCGCATTTAAAACAATTCTAATATCTTCTGTAGATTTTGCAATTGGGCCAACACAATCTGTAGAAGATGCATAAGCCATCAATCCAAAACGAGAAATTCTACCATAAGTTGGTTTAAATCCGAAGACATTATTATAACCTGCAGGTTGACGAATGGAACCTCCTGTATCTCCACCAATTGAAAAAACGGTATATTCTTTTGCAACATTTACTGCAGAACCTCCACTTGAACCTCCACCAACTAACGTTGAATTTACGGCATTTTTAACTGCTCCAAAAATCGTGTTTTCAGAAGATGAACCATGTCCAAAACTATCGCAATTTTCTTTTACAAGAGGAATTGCACCAGCATCTAATAATTTCTGAATTGCAGTTGCTGTGTACGCAGATTTGTATTTTTTCAGTAAATCAGAACTTGCAGTTGTATACGTTCCTTGAACCATGTACACATCTTTTATTCCAAAAGGAATTCCCTCTAACAAACCAATTTCTTCTCCACTTTCAATTTTAGCATCCACTTTTTTAGCCAATGCTAAAGCAGTTTCATCTAATAAAGAATTGACAGTATTGTGAGTATTCTGTTTCAATAAATCCAATCTGTCTTGCACTAATTTTGTACAGGTAATTTCTTTATTCATCAATTGCTGATGAATTTTATGTATTTCGCTCATAAGTAAGCTTTGATATTTTATTTCAGTTGGTTTTTACAAATTACCAAAAACCAACAACTAGAAACTAATTTTTATTCTTCTATTACTTTTGCAACTACTAAATAGCCGTTTTTCTCTTTAGGAAAATTTTCAATGATGATTTGTTTTTCAATTTCAGAACTATCAACCACAACATCTTCTCTTAAATCATCTAAAAAAACAGCATTCTTATTTTCAACAATAGTAGTATTGTTGATGTTGGCATTTTTTATAACATCAAATAATTTATTTACAGTTTCTGAAGGCTTTGCTCCTTTAATACTAGACAAAACGTCTACTGTCATCATTTTACTCATTTCTCTACTTTTTACTAAAAAAAGCCTTCCAAATTTGGAAGGCTTTTTTATATTTTATACAATAACCTTCCTGTCCTAAAAATTAGGATTATTAAAATTAAGATTGTTATTATTTATGATCATTTTAGGCTGAACTAAATTCAGTGTTTTTTATGTGGTAGCTGGCAAATATATGTTAAATAAATTTTATACAGAACCTGTTTAAGTATCTCTTTTTACAATCTAAAGAATACTTATTGTATTTGTAAAATATTGATGTTTAATTATTAAATCGATAAAAATTAAATAAAACACACCAACAATTTATAATAAAAATCATTGGTGCGTCTATTAATTCAGTAAATTCAAATCAAACACAAGTTTGAGCTACAAAATAACACATTTTAATTGTTTTTATAAAGCTTATTTAATAAATCTATTATAAAATGAAACATCTTTTAAGGATTTGATTTAAGTTTGTAAGTTAAAATCTATTTGTTTTAACTTTTCAATTCTAAAATTAAAGTTGATACAAAAAAGATTGCTTAAAATTTGGTCAAACAAAAATCCCTCTTTACATTTGTGCAATAATGATAAATAATACAAAAAATATTTGGTGGTGGAACTCTCTTAATAAATAAGTGAGAACTAAACCTGTATTTTAAATATATATAAAAGGCTTATCTCACGATAAGCCTTTTTTTTATAGCCAAAATTAAAGCGCTCTTGATCTTTCAAAGATGGAAGAAGTTAGAACAAAATATAAATTACTGAAATAAATTCAGAATTAATGAAAAAAACACATTTTAAATCGATTCACAAACAAAAAATATCAGACACAGTAACACCTGTAGGTTTGTATTTACGTTTTAGAGATAAATTTGCAAACACGCTTTTGTTAGAAAGTTCAGACTATCATAGTAAAGAAGAAAGTTTTTCTTTTATTGCAATTGAGCCTATTTTAACAATGAAAGTGGACGATTACCAATTTTCAATTTCACATAAAGGGACAGAAATAGAACGTAACCCAATTGATAAAAATTTCTATGAACTGTTCGATAAATTCACGAATTCAATTGATTTAGATTGTCCTGCTGAATTAAAATCTTTTAATGGTTTATATGGTTATACAACTTTCGATTCTGTTCAATATTTCGAAAACATAAAGTTCACGAACAAAAAAGCACCTTCTGCAATTCCAGAAATGCAATACAGTTTTTACAGATTTATTATTGCCATTAATCATTTTAATGATGAAATGACCTTAATAGAAAATATTGAAGAAGGTACAGAATCGAGAATTCATGAAATAAATACCATTATTGATGCACAAGCATTTAATACACAAAAGTTCGAAATTGTTGGCGAAGAAACTTCTAATGTTACAGGCGAAGAATTTATCGATTATGTAAAAAAAGCAAAATCGCATTGTAAAAGAGGTGATGTTTTTCAATTGGTTTTGTCACGCCAATTTCAACAGAAATTTAAAGGCGATGAATTTAATGTATATAGAGCTTTGCGTTCTATAAATCCTTCTCCATATTTGTTTTATTTCGATTATGGAAGTTTCAAATTAATGGGTTCTTCACCAGAAGCACAAATTAAAATATCCGAAGGAAAAGCAACCATAAACCCAATTGCAGGAACGTTTAGAAGAACTGGCGATATTGCAGAAGACAGGAAATTAGGTAAAAAATTATCTGAAGATAAAAAGGAAACTGCAGAACATGTAATGTTGGTAGATTTGGCTAGAAACGATTTAAGCAAACATGCTGATAATGTAACTGTCGAGATTTTCAAGGAAGTACAATATTTTAGTCACGTAATTCATTTGGTTTCTACAGTTCGTGGAAAAATCAAAGGAAATCCCATAGAAATTGTGGGCGATACTTTCCCTGCAGGAACGTTAAGTGGCGCTCCAAAATATAAAGCCATGGAATTAATTAACAAATATGAAAACCAAACTCGTGGATTTTATGGTGGTGCAGTTGGTATTATTGGTTTGGATGGTTCTGTGAATTTGGCGATTGCAATCCGTTCTTTTGTGAGTAAAAACAACGTTTTGTATTCGCAAGCAGGAGCAGGAATCGTAATTCATTCTGATGAAAAAAAGGAATTACAAGAAGTAAATAATAAATTAGCAGCCTTAAAAAAAGCGTTAATTTTGGCAGAGAATATTTAGGATAATTATTTGGGCGTTTTAACGGGCTTTCCACTATATCTTTTTTCTGAAAAAGAAAAAAGGATGTCGTTTCAATCCCTAACGCACGTTGAGGAATGAAGAAAATATTTACAATTAAAAACATACTTTTAGGAATATTTATTATTCTTATAGATTTGATTGTTTATCTTTTTCTTGGAGTTGCAATGATGGATTATGATGATTTCTATGAGGAATCAAAAGGTGAATATATGAGTTTAGAAAGTATGGATACTTTTCAAAAATCAATTTTCATTAGTATGAATATTTGGAATATTATTAATATAGTATTTGTGATTTTTATAATTTATAAAGTATATAAACACTTTACAACAATTAAACAAATCCACGATTAAACGATTACACAACAAAAAAATATGAAAATATTAATTTTAGATAATTACGATTCGTTTACCTACAATTTGGTTCATATGGTTGAAAAAATTACAGGAAATTTTCCTGCAGTTTTTAGAAACGATGAAATCAGTTTGGAAGATGTAAATAATTACGATATGATCATGCTATCTCCAGGACCTGGAATTCCTGATGAAGCAGGAATCTTAAAAGACGTAATTAAAAAATATGCAGGCATCAAACCAATATTCGGAGTTTGTTTAGGTTTGCAAGCAATTACAGAAGTTTTTGGCGGAAAAATCATCAATTTAGAGGATGTTTTTCATGGTGTTGCTACAGAAATGGAAGTAACTTTAAAAGAAGCAATTATTTTTAAAGATGTTCCTGAAAAGTTTTTAGCAGCAAGATATCATTCTTGGGCAGCAACAGATGAAGGTTTTCCAGAAGAACTACTAGTTACAGCAAGAGATGAAGATGGTTTAATTCAAGCAATTGAGCATAAACATTATCCAATTTCTGCTGTTCAATTTCATCCAGAATCTATTTTGACTGATGTTGGAGAGCAATTGGTTACGAATTTTATAAACAACTACAAGGTTTCAAAAACTTTGTAGGTGTAAAATCAATATGTAAATAATACCTACAAGGTTTTGAAAACCTTGTAGGAAAAAAAACAAATGAAGGATATTCTAAACAAATTATATAATCACGAAAGATTGTCTAAATCTGAAGCAACACAAATCTTAAAAGATATTGCTGCAGAGAAATATAATGATGCACATTTAGCATCTTTTATGACCGTTTTTATGATGCGTCCTATTACAGCAGATGAACTTTCTGGTTTTAGAAATGCATTAAATGAATTGGCTATAAAAGTAGATTTATCAGGGTATAATACGATTGACATTGTTGGAACTGGTGGAGATGGAAAAGACACGTTTAACATATCAACTTTAACTTCTTTTATTGTTGCAGGAACTGGACAAAAAGTAGCAAAACATGGTAATTATTCTGTGTCTTCGCAATCTGGTTCTTCAGATATGTTAGAGAGTTTTGGATATAATTTCACCAATGATGAAAGTATTTTGAGAGAACATTTAGAGAAAGCAAATATTTGTTTTTTACATGCTCCAAAATTTCATCCAGCAATGAAAGCTGTAAGTGGAACAAGAAAAGCGTTGGCATTAAAAACGTTCTTTAATATGTTAGGACCTTTGGTAAACCCAAGTTCACCAAAAAACCATATGTTAGGAACTTTTAATTTAGAAGTTGCACGTTTGTATAATTATATTCTGCAAGAAGAAGACATCAATTATGGAATTATTCATGCGTTAGATGGTTATGATGAAATCTCTTTAACAAGCGGATTTAAATTCTTTACTAAAAACGGAGAACAAATAATAAATCCAGAAGATTTAGGACAAAAAAGAATTCAACAATCAGAAATTTTTGGAGGAAATTCGGTTGCAGATGCTGCAAAAATCTTCAAATCTATTTTAGACGGAAATGGAACAGAAGCACAAAATAATGTGGTTTTAACCAATGCTGCTTTTGCCTTAAAAATTGTTAATGATAAAAAGTCTTTTGAAACTGCTTTTGAGGAAGCAAAAGATTCACTTTTTGGATTGAAAGCAAAACAAACGTTAGATAAATTAGTGAGTATTTAAAGAAATATGTCAAAAAAGAAAAACAATATAATATTAATTATTCCAGCTTTCTTTTTAATGGGAGCTGTCATAGGAATTCAAACAAAAGAGCTTTTTAAACAAGCTGCAATTGGCTTGATTGTTGGAGTTGTAATTTATATTTTCTTAAAATATAGAAATAAGAAATTAAATAATAAAAAGTCTTAAAATGACTATACTAGATAAAATTATTACATTTAAAAAGAAGGAAATTGCGAAGATAAAAGCAGAAGTTCCTGTTCAGAAATTAGTTCAAAGTCCAAAGTTTAAAAGGACAACAATTTCTTTGAAAAAATCTTTATTGGAGGTTGGTTCTACAGGAATTATTGCCGAGTTTAAACGTCAATCTCCATCCAAAGGAATTATAAACGACAAAGCTACAATTGCTGATGTTACTAATGGATATTTGGATGCAAACGTAGCTGCACAATCTATTTTGACAGATACTTCTTTTTTTGGAGGAACTATGGCAGATTTGATGGAGGCTAGAGTTATCAACCAAATAAAACCAATTTTAAGAAAAGATTTTATAGTTGATGGATTTCAAATTGTAGAAGCAAAAGCAATTGGAGCAGATGTAATTTTACTGATTGCTTCGTGTTTAACAGCAACAGAATTAAAAAACTACGGAAATCTTGCCACAGATTTAGGTTTAGAGGTTTTATATGAAGTGCACACACAAGAAGATTTAGATAAAATTAATGATTTAGATAATAAAATAATCGGAATCAATAATAGAAATTTAAAAACTTTTGAAGTTGATTTAGAGCATTCTATAAAATTATCAAATCAAATTCCTGATTCTTGTTTAAAGATTTCTGAAAGTGGTATTTCTGACCCGAAAATTATTACAGGATTAAAAGAATTTGGATTTCATGGCTTTTTAATTGGTGAAAACTTTATGAAAGAAGAAAACCCTGGAGAAGCGTGTAAAGAATTTATTAGTCAGATTAGATAATGAGCCCATAACAACCTTACCAAAGGGAAGGAGCTCTTACTTTTGTGAAAAATATTAATTAAGGAAAATATTAGATAATTTGGATTTGAATAAAAAAGGAAAAGATAAAGAAAAAGATTCCAGTTTGCTCCATTTTGGAGAAACAGGGGCTTTGTCTTTAGATCCTATTTTACCTATAAATCCTACAATATTTATTTTAGGAACAAAACCAGGAAATCAAGAATTAAGGAAACAAGAATATTATGCGAATAATGGGAATTCGTTCTGGAAAATAATTTATGAACTAACAGAAGAAGTTTTTAGTAAAAATTATGCAGATAGGATAGATGTATTAAGACGAAATCATATCGCAATTTGGGATATTATAGAGTTTGGAGAACGTGTAAATGGAACATCGAAGATAAAGAACGAAGTTCCTAATCCCATAAATGAAATTATAGAAATGTACCCATCAGTAAAGCAAGTGGTTTTTAACGGTCAAAAAGCGCATGATTTATATCACAAGCATTTTACTGAAATTGAAGGAATTATTTACGAAGTTGTATTATCTACAAGTCCTGCTAATACAAGATTTTCGTTTAGAGAAAAATTAAATAATTGGAAAACAGTCATATTATGAAGTTGAAAGTTTGTGGAATGAAATATGTAGAAAACATCCAAGATGTTGCTGCTTTAAAACCTGATTATTTAGGGTTTATTTTTTATGAAAAATCGAAAAGAAATTTTGAAGGGATTATACCTGATTTGCCAGCATCAATCAAAAAAACAGGTGTTTTTGTAAATGAGCATATCGAAATTGTAATTTCTTTAATTGAAGAATACAGATTAGATGCAATTCAATTACATGGAGATGAATCAGAAAAATATGTAAGTGATTTAAAAAATCACTTGGCAGAAAGAAGAGCGTTATTTATTGAAGAAAATAAAGAGATCAAAAAGAAGAAAAATCAACATTATATTTCTAAATCAGCAATTGAAATTATTAAAGTTTTTGGAATTAAAGACGAATTTAATTTTGATATTTTAAAACCTTATGTAAACATCGTTGATTATTTTTTATTCGATACCAAAGGAAAAGAAAGAGGAGGAAATGGAACTAAATTCGATTGGTCTGTTTTAGAAAAATACCCTTTTGAAAAACCTTTCTTTTTAAGTGGAGGAATAAGTTTGGACGATTTAGAACAAGTAAAAATAATGGCAAAATCTAATTTACCTATTTATGCTTTAGATGTAAACAGTAAATTTGAAACTGAACCAGGAAGAAAAAAAATAGTAGCATTAGAAAAATTAAAAAAAAGTTTAACTGTTTAATTGTTGAAGCTATTAATTGGCAACAATTACAATATTAAACAAAGAAACGATTACACAATATAAAGATATGAAATCAAAATTTCAACCAGACAAAAACGGATATTTTGGACAATTTGGAGGCGCATTTATTCCAGAATTGTTGTACCCGAATGTAAAAGAACTTGAAGATAATTATATTCAAATTATCGAATCTGAAGAATTTCAAACTGAATATAAATCATTGCTAAAAGATTTTGTTGGTAGACCAACACCTTTATATTTGGCAAAAAGTTTATCAGAAAAATATGGAGCTCATATTTATTTGAAACGTGAAGATCTTTGTCATACAGGAGCTCATAAAGTGAACAACACAGTTGGGCAAATTTTGATTGCTAAAAAACTAGGCAAAACTAAAATTATAGCAGAAACTGGAGCAGGCCAACATGGAGTTGCAACAGCGACTGTTTGTGCTTTAATGGGTTTAGAGTGTACTGTTTTTATGGGCGAAAAAGATATTGTTCGTCAAGCACCAAATGTTGCAAGAATGAAAATGCTAGGTGCAAAAGTTGTGCCTGCAATTTCTGGCTCTAAAACATTAAAAGACGCTACAAATGAAGCTATCAGATATTGGATTCAGAATCCAGAAACGTTTTATTTAATTGGTTCTGTTGTGGGTCCACATCCTCATCCAGATATGGTTGCAAGGTTGCAAGCTATAATTTCTGAAGAAATGAAATGGCAATTAAAAGAAAAAACGGGTAAAGAAAATCCTGATACAATTATAGCTTGTGTTGGTGGAGGAAGTAATGCTGCTGGTGCTTTTTATCATTATATGGATGATGAAAGCGTGGAATTAATTGCGGTTGAAGCTGCTGGTTTAGGTGTAAATTCTGGTGAAAGTGCTGCAACTTCTCAATTAGGAGAAGTTGGAATTATTCATGGTTCTAAAACCATCTTAATGCAAGATGAATATGGCCAAATTGTGGAACCTTACTCTATTTCTGCTGGTTTAGATTATCCAGGAGTTGGTCCTTTACATGCGTTTTTATACGAAAGTAAAAGAGCTAAATTCATGAATGCAACAGATCAAGAAGCGTTAGATGCAGCTTATGAATTAACCAAAATAGAAGGAATTATTCCTGCCTTAGAGACTGCACACGCTTTAGCAGTTTTACCAAAAATTGAGTTTAAAAAAGATCAGGTTGTGGTTATTAATTTATCTGGAAGAGGAGATAAAGATTTGGAAACTTATATTAAGCATTTAAAGGAATAATTTTAAAATTGTCACCTTGAGCGCAGTCGAAAGGTTATGACAATTTTTGATTAATAGTTCTCGACTGCGCTCGAACAGACAATACCATGTAATTATGAATTCAATTCAAAAAATATTTCAGCAAAAAGATAAAAATCTTTTATCAATATATTTTACTTGTGGATATCC
>CAXBPL010000005.1:0-75797 GCA_963977615.1 uncultured Polaribacter sp.
TTTGTGGTTTGTGGTTTGTGGTTTGTGGTTTGTGGTTTGTGGTTTGTGGTTTGTGGTTAAAATAAAAAAGAAACACATAGTTACATAGAAAACATAGGTTTTATCTTATAAACTTTTCTCTTCTCTCTTCTCTCTTCTCTCTTGTTTCCTGTTTCCTGTTTCCTGTTTCCTGTTTCCTGTTTCCTGTTTCTAAAACTAAAAAAAGATATTAATCATAAGATTGACTTTCCTCTGAAGTTTCTTGTAACGTTGCAAATTCTTCTAAAGATAAATCTCCATAATAAAAATTGATTGGATTTAAAGCAATCCCATTTTTATGAACTTCATAATGTAAATGTGGAGCTACAGATAAACCAGTGTTACCAACAAAACCAATTAAATCTCCTCTTTTTACTTCGTTATATTTTTTAACTTCAATTTTGCTCAAATGCGCATAAATTGTTTTGTAACCATAACCATGTTCAATATAAACAACATTTCCAAAAGTACTACTTCTTTGGGCTATTGTAACTTTTCCATTTCCAGAAGCATATACAGGTGTTCCTTTTGGAGCTGTAAAATCCATTCCTTTATGAAATTTATTGATTTTTAAAATAGGATGCATTCTCATTTTATAACCAGAAGCCACATAAAATCCTCCTTTTTTTATCGGTAAAATTGCAGGAATTGAAGACAACATATCTTCTTTTTCTTTCGCTAAAGCCACAATTTCATCTAAAGATTTAGATTGTACCACCATTTGTTTTGATAAAATATCAACTTCTTTTGTTAAGTTTTTTATCAAACCAGAATTATCAAAACCTTCTAAATTTTTATACCTGTTTACTCCACCAAAACCAGCTTTCCTTTGTTCTTCAGGAATCGGATTTGCTTCAAAATAACTTCTGTAAATATTATTATCTCTTTCTTGTAATTGTGATAAAATATCAGAACTTTCCTCCAAACGTTTATCAATCAACTCATAATGAAATTTCAAATTCTCTAATTCTCTTTTTTGAGCACGTTCTGAAGGTGATGTAATAATTTGACTAAACCCAATAAACCCAAAGAAAGCGATTAAAATAACTCCTAAAAAGCTAAATAATATTCTTCGATAATAGTCCGTTTTCTTTACAGCAATTTTTCTGTAAGAAAGCGTATCCTCATCATAATAATATTTTACTTTTGCCATATAACTAAATGTTCTATTTTTGTGTTATAATTGATTTTTTTAATAAAACTCATTTATAATAACGAACAAATTTACAAAATGTTTTACAACTGCTTTTTTTCAAGTAGTTTTTTAAAAATAAATTAACAAAATCCAACTTGTTGGAAACTTCTTTTTTATGAAATCTCAAGATATTCGTGCTACTTTTTTAAACTTTTTCAAAGAAAAATCTCATTTGGTTGTTCCTTCTGCACCAATGGTTACAAAGGATGATCCAACATTAATGTTTGTGAATTCTGGAATGGCACCATTTAAAGAATATTTTTTAGGAAATGGAACTCCAAAACAAAACAGAATTACAGATTCTCAAAAATGTTTGCGTGTTTCTGGTAAACATAACGATTTAGAAGAAGTTGGGTATGACACTTATCATCATACTTTATTTGAAATGTTAGGGAATTGGTCTTTTGGAGATTATTTTAAAAAAGAGGCAATTGCTTGGGCTTGGGAATTATTAACCGAAGTTTATAAAATTGACAAAAACATCTTATATGTAACCGTTTTTGAAGGTTCAGAAGATGCTGATAACCTAAAAATGGATACAGAAGCTTTTGATATTTGGAAACAATATATTGCTGAAGACCGAATTTTAAAAGGAAATAAAAAAGATAATTTTTGGGAAATGGGCGAACAAGGACCTTGTGGACCTTGCTCTGAAATTCATGTTGATATAAGATCTGCAGAAGAAAAAGCTAAAGTTGATGGACGCACTTTGATTAACGAAGATCATCCTCATGTTGTGGAAATATGGAACTTGGTTTTTATGCAATATAACAGGAAAGCTAATGGTTCTTTAGAAGAATTACCAAACAAGCATATAGATACTGGTATGGGTTTTGAACGCCTTTGTATGGTTTTACAAAACGTTCAATCTAATTATGATACTGATGTTTTTACGCCAATTATTAGAGAAATTGGTACGATTACAAACACAAAATATGGTTCAAACAAAGAACAAGATATTGCAACTCGTGTAATTTCAGATCATGTTAGAGCTGTTGCTTTTTCTATTGCAGATGGTCAATTGCCAAGCAATACTGGAGCTGGTTATGTAATTCGTAGAATTTTACGAAGAGCTGTAAGATATGGCTTTACTTTCTTAGATAAAAAAGAGCCTTTTATTTATAGATTAGTTGCTGTTTTAAGCGATAAAATGGGTACAGCTTTCCCTGAATTAAAAGCGCAAAAACAATTGATTGAAAATGTAATTAAAGAGGAAGAAACATCTTTTTTAAGAACTTTAGATCAAGGTTTGGTTTTGTTAGATGGCATTATTTCATCAGCAAAAACAAAAGAAATTTCTGGTGATAAAGTATTTGAATTGTATGATACTTTTGGTTTTCCAATCGATTTAACTGCTTTAATTTTATCTGAAAAAGGCTATACTTTAGACGAAAAAGGCTTTGAAACTGAACTACAAAAACAAAAGAAACGCTCAAGAGCTGCTAGTGAAATGAGCACAGAAGATTGGACTATTTTAGTGGATGATGCTGTTGAAGAATTTGTTGGGTATGACTTTTTAGAAGCAAACGTAAAACTAACAAGATATAGAAAAGTAACCTCTAAAAAAGATGGTGAAATGTTTCAATTAGTTTTTAATTTAACTCCCTTTTATCCAGAAGGTGGAGGCCAAGTTGGTGATAAAGGGTATTTAGAAGATACCAATGGAGATGTTGTTTATATTTTAGATACCAAAAAAGAAAATAACGTAATTATTCATTTTGCGAAAAATCTTCCAAAAAATTTAGATGCTACTTTTAAAGCTGTTGTTGATGAAAAACAACGAACTAGAACAGAATGTAATCATACAGCAACACATTTATTACATCAAGCATTAAGAGAAATTTTAGGAACACATGTAGAGCAAAAAGGTTCTGCTGTGCACTCTAAATACTTACGTTTCGATTTCTCTCATTTTTCTAAATTAACTTCGGATGAAATTCACGATGTAGAAAATTTTGTAAATGCAAGAATTGCTAGCAAACTAAATTTAGAAGAAAGTAGAAATATTACCATGGAAAAAGCAATTGCAGATGGAGCAATGGCTTTATTTGGCGAAAAATATGGAGATACTGTTAGAGCTATAAAATTCGGAAAATCTATAGAACTTTGTGGAGGAACACATGTAAAAAACACAGGTGATATTTGGCATTTTAAAATAAAATCTGAAGGTGCAGTTGCTGCAGGAATTAGAAGAATAGAAGCGATTACAAATGATGCTGTTAAAGATTTTTATACTGATAACAACACAGTTTTATCAGAAGTTAAGGAACTTTTAAATAATTCGAAAAACCCTGTAAAAGCTGTTCAAAAATTGCAAGATGAAAATGCCGATTTACAAAAACAAGTTGAGCAATTATTAAAAGATAAAGCGCAAAATTTATCTGGCGAACTTAAAAACCAATTGCAAGAAATAAATGGTGTTCAGTTTTTAGCAACAAAAATTGATTTAGATCCTAATGGAATTAAAAATTTAGCGTTTGCATTAGGAAAAGAACATCAAAATTTATTTTTATTATTTGCTACTGCTCCATCAAAAGAAAAAGCAATGTTAACGTGTTATATTTCTAAAGAATTAACGGCAGAACGTGGTTATGATGCAGGAAAAGTAGTGAGAGAATTAGGGAAATTAATTCACGGAGGTGGAGGTGGTCAGCCATTTTTTGCAACTGCTGGAGGTAAAAACCCTGGAGGAATTCCTAAAGTTTTGGAGAGAGCAAAAGATTATTTAAAATAAAAATATTTTTCAGATTGAAAAAAGTTAAAAATACAGGAAAATTCTTAATTGCCCTTTTATTAATCATAATTGTCTTAATTGTTTCAGGTTTTGGAATTTGGTATATAAGTTCTTTTTTGTTTGATACATAAAAAATATCTTAGGATAATAAGTTGTAAAAACTATGAAATTACAAACTCAAATTCCAATAAAAAAACAACAACATAATCAAATAGATTATAACTCAAAATTGTTTTTAGTAGGTTCCTGTTTTTCAGAAAATATCGGTTATAAATTAAACTATTTTAAATTTCAAGCGACTCAAAATCCCTTTGGAATTCTTTTTCACCCAATAGCGATTGAGAGTTTTATTACAAATGCTATCAATAAAAAAGTATATTCAGAAAGTGATTTAGTTTTTCAAAATGAACGTTGGCATTGTTTTGATGCACATTCTAGCTTAAGTTCATCAGATAAAAATGAACTTTTAGAAAATTTGAATTCGGCAATTGTATCGACTAATAAAAAACTTAAAGAAACTTCTCATATTATAATTACATTAGGAACTGCTTGGGTTTACAGATTTATCGAAACTGATAAAATTGTAGCCAATTGTCATAAAATTCCTCAGAAAAAGTTCTTAAAAGAGCTTTTAACTGTTGATGAAATTACTGAAAGTTTAGAGGCCATTATTGTGCTTCTAAAATCAATCAATAGAGATGTAAATATCATTTTTACAGTTTCTCCTGTTCGTCATTTAAAAGATGGTTTTACTGAAAACACACAAAGTAAAGCGCATTTAATTGCAGGAATTCATAACACAATTAATGCTCGAAAAAACATCAATTATTTTCCGAGTTATGAACTTATGATGGATGAATTAAGAGATTATCGTTTTTATGCAGAAGATATGATTCACCCAAATGCAACAGCCATCAATTATATTTGGGAAAAATTCACAGATACCTGGTTTTCAGCAGAAACATCATCAACCTTAAAAGAAATTGATGCAATTCAAAAAGGAATACTACACAGACCTTTTAATGAAAATTCAGCCGAACATCAACAGTTTCTGGAGAAATTAGCATCAAAAAAAGAAAAAATTAAAGAACAGTTTTCTTTCATCAATTTTTAAAATTACTTATATCTATTTTAAAATATACGTCAAATGACGTATTGTTTTCATTCTGGTTTTTAAAGAGTTTTGTATCATAACTTTAAAACACCAAAAAATGAAAAAATTATTCTTAACATTATTTTCCGTCTGTTTTGTAATTTCAATGAATGCACAAAACATTGGTAGTGTAAAAGTTTCATCCAGCAAATCTGGGATGAACAATATGAAAAAGGCACCTAAAAAAATCTTTATCAACTCATTTAATGTAAATTTTGAAATTTATAAAGAAGCTATCGATTTTAAAGCTGGTGGAAATGGAGGTAGAATAGGTGGAAATACGAGCAGTGCAACAGTAAAAGCAGCCATTGGTTTAGATGGTATTGATGCCAATAAAATGCAAGCAAAAACAAATGAATTGTATAAGAATTACATCAATCGTTTAAAAAGTGAAAACTATGAAATTATTTCTGCTGAAGAAGCTGGAAAAACAGAAGTTTTTGAAAATTGGGAGCATTCTACTGGCCCAATAATGCAAGAAAATTTAACTGGAATTATTAATTGTATTCCAGAAAATTTTACAGCTTATTACAAAAGAAAAACGGCAAATGGAGAAATTAAAAAAGGCTTTTTAGGAGGTATTGGTTTACAGCCAAAACTATCTAAAGCTTTAGATAATGCCATAATTGCAGATGTAAATTTATATGTAATGTTCTCTGAACCTGGGAGCGATTGGATGAAAGGAAGAGCTGCAAAAGTAAAGATTAAAACCAATTTACGTTTAGTTGATAATCATGCAATTACTATTCCTGTAACTGCTAAAAAAAAGAAAACAACTTTGGGTAAATTGTTTGGTTCAGTTAGGATTAAAGGATCATCAAATGTATATCCTGCAATATCAGATATTACTTTTACGCAAGGTAAAATGGGTTTAGGATACGCAGCACAATACAATGGAGGCCTTAAGGATGCAGTAGAAATTGAAGGAGTTATGAAAAAAGAAAAAGTAGTAGCTTATCAAAAACAAGGTTCTTTTGTCCCAACTTCTTTTACAACTTTTGATGATTATTTAGAAGCAAAAGCAGATCGTTTTTCTACAACTACAAAATGGATAAAAGTGGATGGAGATAAATTCGCAGAAGGTTTTTACATGGCCTGTAATACTTTTTTAGAAAAACAATTAGATGAGTTTTTTGATAAACTCAAATAAAATACAATCTTAAAAATTAGAGTAAACAGTCACTCATTTAACATTAAACCAAAATTATTATGAAAAATTTAAAAAACATATTCTTCTTTGTTTGCTTATCTGCCTTACTTTCTTGTAGTGATGCTACAGATGAAGATTTAGGAATTTCTGGAGAAGGCTCCTTTACTGCAAAAGTTGATGGAGTTGTCTTTACATCTCTAAAAGCAACAGTTGGTGCATCTGTTACGAATCAAGTTGCTGCAATACAAGGATCAAAATCTGATGGAGAATATATTAGAATTAACATTTTAAACTACACAGGTGTTGGCACTTATACAACTGGAGATGCTGTTACAAACGTAAACACCATACAATATGGCACTATAAGTCCAATTTCCACTTGGATTTCTACTTTTAATCAAGGAACTGGAACCATTAAAATATCAGAAGAAAATTCCTCAACTATTTCTGGTACTTTTTCATTTACAGGTGTTCAAGATGGTTTTGCAAACAAAATAGTTACAGAAGGTAGCTTTAGCGCTCCCAAAAAATAAGGGAAATTTTGAAATGAAAAAGAGAAAAATACGGCATTTGTCGTATTTTTTTTTGTTTATAATTTATTCAAATTTGTATCATAATCAATACATACAAAATTATGAAAAATTTAAAAAAAATTACATTTTTACTTTTAACTGCAATCGCATTTATTTCTTGTTCAGTTGATGATAATAATTCTTCTGCTTGTGAAACTTGCACTTACAGCCCAGCAAATGGAGAAACAGCTACAACTGTGCCAACAGTTTTACAAAAAGATTATAATGTAATTGTAGATACTTCTGTTAATGGCTACAGATTTGCAAAAGGTACAACAGCATCTTTTAAAGTAGAAGCTACAAAATTAACCGTAAATTTTAACAATGAACCTTGTTTTACAATGGAAAACCCTGTAGCATCTACAAATGGTGGAGAAACTATTTTTACTGATACTTGTAACGAAAATATAACGTACAGAATTTCTGGAGGAAGTTCTTTAAATGAAATAAATATTATTTCTATTAGTGGGACTTTTTTAGCTTCGATAAAAGCACAATAATATCTTTTGAAGTTTTAACACAGCAAAACCTCAAAAGAAAAAGTAAATACTACCCCTTAAATAAAGAAAACTTTGACAGCACAAATAACCAACGCAATCTATTATCTTATACCCCTAATATTTATTTTGGGAGGTTATTTTTACGTTTCTTTTCAAAAATTAAAAAAAATTGAAACTGAAAAATTGCAACTTTTATACACCAAAATTTTATTTGAAAAAGATATTGCGTATCAATTTAAAAACAAATCGAAAAAAACAAATAGCCTAAATAATTCAATTGAACAAAAGCTATTAAAAATTAAACTTGCCCTTTTTAATATTGATTTTAGTTTGAATGAAATTTTTAATTAAAATAAAAATCTTAAATTGTATTCCTAATTATCAATCCTTTATGGAAAATATAAAATCAAATATCTTAATTTTATTATTGTTTTTTTCACTTTCGAATCTATCTCAAAATAAGAAAATAGATAGTTTAAAAACTAAATTAAGTGTAACTATAAATGAGAAAGAAAAAGCTGATATATTAGAAATGTTGATTGATCATTATTTTAATACAAATAAAGATTCTGCTGAAATTTATATACAAAAAACAATACAATTAACAGCTCAAAAAGATAATCTTAAAACGCCAAATATTCATGCTATTTTAAAATATGCACAGCTATACATAGTAAAAGGCGATTATGTAAAATCTCAAGCTAAATACGATTTAGCCTGGAGCAAAATGAAAGATACCTATGATTATTTTTTGTATAATAAATATTATGGAGATTTAGGAGTCTTGAATTTTTATAAAGGCGATTTCGAAAATGCCTTAAAAAATTTTACAGCTGCACTTGAATTGGCTGAAAAAGAAAAAAACGAAGCAGATCAATTACGATTCTTAAATAACAAAGCACTTGCTATGTCTTATTTAGGAAAAGCAGAAAGCTCTTTGGATGTTCATAAAAAAGCAATTTCTCTTGCCGAAAAATTAAATGATTCTACTGCTTTAGGTAAGTCTTTCAATAATATTGGTTTGATTTATGAGGATATGAAAGAATATCAAAAAGCTTTAGAATTTTATAAGCAGGCTTTAGAAATTAAGAAAAATGGAAAAAGTCAAGTTGATGTTGCCAATAGCTTATATAATATTGCAGGAATGTATAAAGAAATTGGCGAGAAAGAAAAAGACACATCCTTATATTCAAAAGCTGAAAATTACTATCAAAAATCGTTAAATATTGCTGAAAAGATAGACTATGGTAAAATTATTTTGTTCAACAAAACAGGTATTGCCCAATTAGCCACTGTTAGAAATCAATATGAAAAAGCAATTTCCATATATAAATCTGTAATAATTGATGCAGAGAAAACTAATGATTCTCAAACTTTAAGAGTTTCTTATCTTAATTTAGGCGTTAATCACATGAAATTGAATCAAATAAATATTGCTGAAAGTTATTTACTAAAAGCACTTCCCTTAATAGAAAACTCCAATAATCCAGCAGATAAGTCTAAAATATACAAAAATTTATCTTCAGTTTATGCCGAAAAAAAACAATTCTCTAAAGCTTATACTTATTTTCAAAAACAATACAATTTAGAGAATGAGCTTTCTAAAAATTCATTACAATCTAAAATTTCTGATTTTGAAGTAAAATACGAAACAGCCAAAAAAGAAGCTGAGATTGCAAAACAAAAAGAACAATTATTAGAACAGGAATTGGCCATTAAAAACAGAAATTTATACACACTTCTTTTAGCATCTGCTTTGCTAATTTTAGGAATTATCTTTTTTGGAATTTATAAAAAGAACCAATTCAAAAGAAAACAATTGCAGAAAGAAATCGATTTGAAAGATGCTTTAGCAACCATAAAAACTCAAAACAGGTTGCAAGAACAACGTTTAAGAATTTCTAGAGATTTACACGATAATATAGGCTCTCAACTTACTTTTATTATATCATCTATAGATAATTTGAAATTTATTTCTAAAGATGCAAACGTAAAACTAAAAGACAAATTAAGCACTATTAGTTCTTTTACTTCAGGCACTATTCACGAACTTAGAGATACTATTTGGGCTATGAATAAAAGTAAAATTTCGGTGGAAGATTTGCACTCCAGAATTTTATCATTTATAGAAAAAGCAAAAATTGCAGTGCCAGAATTAGAGTTTGAAATTTTATATACCATTGATAAAAACACCAGTTTTTCTTCTTTAATTGGTATGAATTTATTTCGAGTAACTCAAGAAGCTATTAATAACGCAATTAAATATGCTGATGCAAATAAAGTGGAAATTCATCTAAAAAAAGAGCAGCAAAATTTCGTGATTTCTATTATTGATAATGGCAAAGGATTCAACATTAATAAAGTAGATTTAGGAAATGGTTTAAGTAATATGGAAAAAAGAATGAGTGATATTGATGGAATAGTGAGCATCAACTCAAAAGAAAAAATAGGTACAGAAATTAAGCTAGAAATTGCGTTAGAAAATACGTCAAATGACGTATAAAAATTATTAGAAGGAATTGTTATTTTTATAAATCAAGACGTTAGCTATGAACTTAAAAATTTGCATTGCAGAAGACAATTATTTCTTAACCAAAGCCATCAAAGAAAAACTATCTTTTTTTGATGATATTTCCGTAAAATTTCATGCAAATAATGGTGCAGAATTAATTGGCAAATTAGAAGAAAACCACAACATCGATGTTATTTTAATGGATATTCAAATGCCAGAAATGGATGGCATAAAAGCCACAGAATTGATAAAGAACAAATATCCGCAGATAAAAGTAATTATGCTAACTGTTGTAGATGATGATGA
The DNA here is from genome assembly GCA_963977615.1 of uncultured Polaribacter sp. GTDB lineage: Bacteria > Bacteroidota > Bacteroidia > Flavobacteriales > Flavobacteriaceae > Polaribacter. The sequence goes on from CAXBPL010000005.1 coordinate 10,141, forward strand.
GTGTATTTTTAATGCGATAAAAGCTGGTGCAAATGGCTATTTATTAAAAGAAATTGATGCAGAAAACCTCCATAAAAGTATTTTAGAAGTAACAGAAGGTGGTGCACCAATGACACCAAGTATTGCTCTTAAAACCTTAAATTTATTGAGAAATCCTGATGTATCAACTTCTGAATCAAAAGATGAAGAAGAAATTAAATTAACCAAAAGAGAAACCGAAATTCTAATACAATTAAGTAAAGGTCTTAATTACAATAGTATTTCAGATAATTTAATTATTTCGCCATCAACTGTAAGAAAACACATCGAAAACATCTACAAAAAACTACAAGTACACAGTAAAATGGAAGCTGTAATGAAAGCTCAAAAAAGGAATCTTATTTAATAAAACTTAAATTTAAGGAATTTTTCAATTCCTTAAATTTTTTAGTTGAACTAATCCTGCAATTTGTGCAGGATCTTTAAAACATATATTATTTTACTTTTCTATATACTGATCCACATTTTGCCAAGGACCACCATTGATAACATCTACTCCATTTTGTTTTAAAAATTGCGCAGCTTGTCCACTTCTACCTCCACTTCTACAAACAGCAATCACTGGCTTTTCCCAAGCTTTTATTTGCTCAATTTCTAAAGGAATTAAATTTAAAACAATATGTTTTGCGTTTTCAATATGCCCTTCATTCCACTCTTCTTGTGTTCTTACATCTAAAATAATAGCGTCGTTTTCTAAATATTCTTTAATATCTAAACTCATATCTTTTCTTTTAAACATGTCAAATAAACCCATGTTGTTCTAATTTAATTTAGCTGCAAATTTAAACCATTTTCTATAAGCTTTGTGTAACTTTTGTTACTTTTTAACGCTTCCAAAGTATTTAGAACTTCATTTTTAATTGCAAAATTGTTTTCTAAAGCCAATTCATACAACTCTAAAAGCAACAACCAATCCTCTGAATATTCTTTTTTAAGTTGATGAAATATGGCTTCTACTTTTACTTCAGTAGCTGAATTTGTTTCACGCATTTCGCGAACTTCATCATACAAAACATATAATTTTTTAGCAGTTTCTGAATAGGTTATTTTATGCGTTTTAGTTTCAGACACTTTACTGGTATCTAAAAAAGAAGCAACATCTGCAGCTCCTGCATAAGCAGAAACAACTTCTTTACCAACAGCCATATCATATAAACCCCAATCTGGTTGAAATAATACTTCGTCTTTATAAGTTACTGTACATTCATCAAACGTAATCATTAAAATTTTACCTCGTAAATCTCTAGTTCCAGTAATTGCTTTTCCTTTTAAAATGATGCCACTCTCAAACTCTAAAGTCATAAATTCGCCTTCGTAAATTCCATAGGCTTTTAAATCTCTTGGACTCATGTCTTCGATAGGTAAATTAATTCCTTTTAATTTCCCAATTGGACTTCCAAACCCATTTTTGTGACTTGAAATTCCATGACCAATTAATTCTTTATCTCTATTTGCCAAAGCAGTTTCTCCAACTGTTTGAAAATAGGCAACTTTGTTATTTTTAAACGGAATTACTTTATCGAAATTTCCAGAAATCTGAATTCCTGTCGTTAATTCGATAGTTCCTAAACCTTTAGAATCTATTAATTTCTTAATGCCATTTAAACCTCCTTTTCGCAAAGCCATTGTATTTGCAAATTCGTCTAAAACCAAACTTAAATATGCAAAATCTGGCGTTACAAATAATTGAGGTTGTGGTTTTGTAATATCAAAATTAATAGTGGCAGCATCAATTGAATATGGCTTTTTTTTCACTTCATCTTGCATACACCAAGCACTTTCTCCAATAGATGAAAGCAAACCTGCTCCATAAATTTTTGGGTTTTCTAAAGTACCAATCAAACCATATTCTACAGTCCACCAATGTAAATTTCTAATCATTGCCATTTCCGACAATTCACCCATGTTATTTTGCAACCATTCTACTTGTTCTTGGGCTTCGTTTATTTCTTTTTCAGAAGAATTTGGATTTTCTTTTAAAATAGATAAAAGCCTAATAGCTTCATACATTTCATAATCTTTGGCAGATGATATTGCTTTGCTTCCAATTTCTCCAAAACGTCTTAAATATTCAGAATATTCTGGGTTTGCAATAATGGGTGCATGTCCAGCAGCTTCATGAATAATATCTGGTGCAGGTGTATATTCTATATGATTTATGGTTCGCATATCTGAAGCAATTACCAACACATTATACGCTTGAAATTCCATAAAAGCATTTGGTGGAATAAAACCATCTACAGAAACTGCAGCCCAACCAATTTCTTTTAAAATTCGGTTCATGCCTTCCATTTTAGGAATATTTTCAGTAGAAATCCCTGTTTTTTCCAAACCAGGAATGTAAGATTTATGCGCAACTTTGCTTAAATAATCTACATTCATACGCATCACATATCTCCAAACTGCTTGGTTTTGAGATGTATATTCTTCATAAGGTTGTTTTACAACAAACTTGTGCAAATGTTTGGGTAACTTTTTAGTTACTTCGTTCAATTCAAAATGCAATTCCATTATATATTTGATAAAATTTACTGTGTAAAATTACGAATTTTGTAAATGAAGAAATACTTTTTTCTTGTTAAAAATTGATTCCATAATCGATTATACTGAAAAATATAAAACATCATTTTGCCATTTTGGTTAATTTTTATGGTGATAAGTGAAGAAAACTGTTGATTTCAATTTATTGTGTTGGTTTTTTAAAGTTTTAAAATAGTCAACACAATCATTTATAACGTAAATCAGTTTTTTATTGTAACATTTATTGATTTTCAACTACTTATATATAAAGATTTACGTTATGAGTTCAATAGCTGCAATGGTTACCTCTTTAAAAAATAACAAAAGAACGCGTGTTTCTACTTTTAAAAAAATGAAAGATTTTAAAGAAGGTAAAAACATTCAAGTTTCTTTTGATAAAAGCGCAACTCCTCATCAACTTAAAAAAATACGAGAAAAACTTCAAAAAGAAAATAAAAAGATTCTGAAAAGAAATAGTATAATTCTTATTTCTATAATGATTCTTCTTATTTACATAATCGGTTTTGTGAAATTTTAAACAAAAAAAAAACTGCCTTTTCAGACAGTTCTTCAAAACTAATTCAAAAAATAAATTCTATTAAAGAGCTTCCTTAATCACTTTTATAGCATCTATAGCTTTAGATCTTTCTGCAATTTGCAGAGCAGTCATTCTACCACCTTTATCAGATTTTGTTTTTAATTTTGCACCATTATCTATTAATAATTTTGCAATTTTTGCTTTATTATGTCTAGCAGCAAACATTAAAGGTGTTAAACCGTTAGATTTTTTATTGACATCTTCACCAGATTTAATAAGAGCTTTAACAGCATCAAAATCTCCCATTTGTATTAATTTGCAGAAAGAGCTTAACTCATAAACTTTTACGTTTTCAACTTTTACTGTTTTTGTTTCGGAATTGCTATCTGTAGCATTTATTGTTGAAAATGTAAATAAACAGATTAGCATTGGTAAGATTAATTTTTTCATGGTTGATGTTTTTAAGTTATATAATTATTTGATTACTATACTAAAAAGACAGTTAAAAAAGATTTTTGTTTCAACAAAAACGGTATTTAACAGGTTTTTAACTTTTCTCATTTATTAAAAAAACCTTCAATAATTAGTTTCAAAAACATTCGGTTACGCTATCGGTTTCGTTGAATTTTAAAACATTCTTCATAATATTTCTTATTTTTACAGTATAAAACAGAAAAATGAACAAGAAAGTAATCTTAATGATTTTAGATGGCTGGGGAATTACACAAGACCCAAAAGTATCTGCCATTTACAACGCAAAAACACCTTACATAAACTCTTTATACAACAAATATCCAAACGCATCTTTAAGAACGGATGGAGAACATGTTGGTTTACCTGAAGGACAAATGGGGAATTCTGAAGTTGGACACATGAATTTAGGTGCTGGTAGAATTGTGTATCAAAACTTAGCGAGAATCAATAAAGCTGTTCGTGAAAAAACGTTAGGGCAAGAGAAAGTTTTGTTAGATACTTTTAATTACGCCAAAGAAAACAATAAAAAAGTACATTTATTAGGGTTGGTTTCAGATGGTGGTATTCACTCACACATCAATCATGTAAAAGGTCTTTTAGATGTTGCAAAAGAAAATAATGTGCAAAATGTTTTTGTTCATGCTTTTTCTGATGGACGAGATTGTGATCCAAAATCTGGCGCTTTTTTCATGAATGATCTTCAAGAATATATGAAGAAAACAACTGGAGAACTTGCCTCTGTTACTGGTCGTTATTTTGCGATGGATAGAGATAATAGATGGGAAAGAGTAAAAAAAGCTTACAATGGTATCGTTAAAGGAATGGGAACTAGAACCAATGATATTGTTGCTACTATTAAAGAAAATTATGAGGCTGGAATTACTGACGAATTTTTAGAGCCAATTATTGCTACCAATGCAGATGGTTCTGCAAAAGCTAAAATTGAATCTGGTGATGTCGTTTTATTTTTTAATTATAGAACAGATAGAGGAAGAGAACTAACAAGTGCTTTATCTCAAGTTGATTTTCCTGAATATGGCATGGAAAAATTAAACTTATATTTTACAACCATCACTTTGTACGATCATAGTTTTACTGGTATTAATGTGATTTATAATAATGATAATATCAAAAACACTTTAGGTGAAGTTTTATCTAATGCTGGTAAAAAACAAATAAGAATTGCTGAAACAGAAAAATATCCTCACGTAACTTTTTTCTTTTCTGGTGGACAAGAAGCTCCTTTTGAAGGTGAATCTCGAATTTTAAAAAACTCACCAAAAGTAGCAACCTACGATTTACAACCAGAAATGTCTGCTTACGAATTAACAGATGCTTTGTGTGAAGATTTAGAAAAAGGCGAAGCAGATTTTGTATGTTTAAATTTTGCTAATGGAGATATGGTTGGTCATACAGGAATTATGGAAGCTGCCATAAAAGCTTGTGAAACTGTAGATATTTGTGCACAAAAAGTAATTGAAACAGGTTTAGCAAATGGCTACACAACTCTTTTAATTGCAGATCATGGAAACTGCGAAACGATGATGAATCCTGATGGTTCTCCTCATACAGCACACACCACAAATCCTGTTCCTTTTATTTTAATTGATGATGAAATAAAATCAATAAAAAGTGGTATTTTGGGCGATATTGCTCCAACAATTTTAGAGCTTATTGGAGTGGAACAACCTATAGAAATGACTCAAAAATCTTTAATATAATTATGAAATATACCTTAATATTATTCTCAACAATTATTTTTATGGCTTGTAATACAAGCAAATCTTCAGTAGATAGCAAAAAAGCAGCCATTGATGAAGTTGAAGAAATTACAAGAGAAAAAGCTGCAGAAGTTACTGCTGAAAAAAATGACAGAGGTTATTTAATTGGTATTGCCAACAGAGAATCTTTTACAGACGATGCTTACAAATCTTGGTTTGATAGCAGATATGAAGAATATGAAACTGACAAAGAAGTAATAGAGCAACTCAAAGGCGAAATAAACAACTTTACAATTAAAGGTTTTATGGGCACTTGGTGTGGAGATAGCAAAAGAGAAACACCTCGCTTTTATAAAATTCTAGAGGAAACTGGTTTTAACCAAGATTATTTTGAATTGATAACTGTAGGTAGAAATAAAAAAACTCCTGATAATTTACAAGAAGGGTATGATCTTTTAAGAGTACCAACTTTTATTTTCTTTAAAAATGGTAAAGAAGTAGGACGTTATGTAGAGTATCCAAGAGAAACTATCGAAAAAGATATTTTAAAAATTGTGTACGGAAAACCTTACAAACATTCTTACGATAAGAGTGAAGATTAAATATTTTAGACAGTAATTTTACGAAGAACACCAAACATTAAGGTATACACTTAAAAGTTTGGTGTTTTTTTTTGATAAGTTCCATAAATAGATATAAAACTAAAGTTTGTATAATTTATGTAATTCGTATCTGCTTTTTTAACATCCTTTGTGCTCCTCAAACATATAATTCCTAATAAATATAGTAACTTTGTAGCTCAATTTTTTTAAAATGATTAAAATTAAAACAAAAGAAGAAATAGAAATTATGCGTGAAAGTGCACTAATCGTTTCTAAAACATTGGGAATGCTTGCTAAAGAAGTAAAACCTGGTGTAACTACTTTATATTTAGATAAACTTGCTGAAGAATTTATTAGAGAACAAGGAGCAATTCCTGGCTTTTTAGGTTTATATGATTTCCCAAACACACTTTGTATGAGTCCAAACTCGCAAGTTGTACATGGTTTCCCTACAAAAGAACCTTTAAAAGAAGGCGATATTATTTCTATTGATTGTGGTGCCTTAAAAAATGGTTTTTATGGAGATCATGCTTATACTTTTGCTGTTGGCGAAATTGATGCTGAAACTAAAAAATTATTAGAGGTTACCAAAGAAAGTTTATATGTTGGAATTCGCGAATTTAAAGCTGGCAATAGAGTTGGCGATGTTGGTTTTGCCATTCAGAATTTCACAGAAAAACATGGTTATGGAGTTGTAAGAGAATTGGTTGGACATGGTTTAGGACGCGAAATGCACGAAGATCCAGAAATGCCAAATTATGGAAGAAGAGGAAGAGGAAAAAAGTTTGTTGAAGGAATGGTTGTTGCCATTGAACCTATGACAAATATGGGAACTGAAAAAATAAGACAACATTCAGATGGTTGGACAATTACAACTTTAGACAATAAACCTTCTGCGCATTTTGAGCATGATGTTGCTATCGTAAACGGAAAACCAGAATTACTTTCTACTTTTAAATATGTAAATGAGGCTTTAGGTATTGTGACTAATGAAGAGGATGAATTTAGACAGTAATATTTTTAACACAGAGATTCATAGAGTTTATTTTGTTTGCTTTAAATAGAGATTCACAGAAAAATTTGGATCTAAAAACTTAATTTGATTAATAAAAAAGAAAGAGATTTATAAATACCTATTAGACTCAATCTATTTTTATCATGGAAAATATTTTAATATTATTTGAAATATCTCTGCGAAAAAACTCTGTGAATCTCTGTGGAACAATTATGAATATATTCAAAAAAATCCTTAATACCATTCCAAGGCCTTTATTAATTAAAGCCAGTTATTTAGTACGTCCAATTATTGCATTTACTTTAAAGGGCGATAAATTTACTGATCCTATTGATGGGAAATCTTTCCGTAAATTTTTACCTTATGGTTATGGAAAACAACGTGAAAACGCACTTTCTCCATCTACATTATCATTAGAAAGACACAGATTAATGTGGTTGTTTTTAAAGGATGAAACTGATTTTTTTACATCCAAAGAAAAACTAAAAGTTTTACATATTGCACCTGAACAATGTTTTTTAGATATCTTTAGAAAACAGAAAAATTTAGACTACACAACCTCTGATTTAGAAAGTCCGATTGCAGATGTGAAAGCAGATATTTGCGATTTACCTTTTGAAGATAATTCTTACGATGTTATTTTTTGTAATCATGTTTTAGAACATATTTCAGATGATACAAAAGCTATGCAAGAGCTTTTTAGAGTGATGAAAAAAGGCGGATTTGGTATTTTTCAGATTCCACAAGACATCTCAAGAAAAACAACTTTTGAAGACGATTCTATAACAGACAAAAAAGAACGCGCAAAAATTTTCGGACAATATGATCATGTAAGAGTTTACGGTCTCGATTATTTTGATAAGTTACGTTCTGTAGGTTTTAAAGTTGATGAAATTGAGTATACCAAAAAAATATCCGAAGAAAAATTAAAACGTTTTTGTTTGATGAAAGGAGAAATTTTACCTGTTTGTTACAAACTTTAAATTGTTTTCTTTTAAACTTTTATCACCTTAAAAACATTACTTATAAGTAGTATATTCTTCTAAATCTCCATTTTTATTCAGATAGATAAGAATCACTTTTAATTCGTTGTTATTTTTTAAAAACTCTTTAGTTTTCTCTAAACCCATTGCCATAAATGCAGTTGCATACGCATCTACATCTGCACAATCTACAGCACCAATTACAGAAACACTTAACAAATTACTCTCTGTTGCAAAACCTGTTTTTGGATTGATGGTATGTACATATTTTTTCCCATCTTCAGAAATTCTAAATTTCCTGTAATTACCAGAAGTTGCCATAGATTTATCAGAAAGATTAATCACTTTAAAACCATTTTCTACATCTACAGGATTTACTAATTTAATAATCCAAGGTTCGTCATTTTTCTTGGTTCCTTTTGCTCTAATTTCTCCACCAATTTCTATTAAATAACTATCAATATTTTTTTCATTAAAAAAACGAGCAATTACATCAATTCCAAAACCTTTGGCAATCGAATTGAAATCTAAATAAACTTTAGGATGCTCTTTTACAATTTCACCATTAATAAGTTTCACTTTATCCAAACCAACAAATTGCATTTGTGCAACAACTTCGGTATCTGTTAAATTTACCATTTCGTCTTTAGGGCCAAAGCCATAAGAATTCACTAAATTACCAACAGTTGGGTCGAAAAAACCATCAGTTTCTTTGTGTATTTTTTTAGATTTCTTAAAAACTTCAGTAAATATTTCATCAATAGAAATATGAGTGTTTCCTAAATTTATTTGCGAAATATCCGAAGTTTCAATATAGGTAGACACAGAATTGTTAACTCGCAAGAAAAGACTATCTAAGGTTTTTTTGTAATTTTTATCAGCATTTAAATATGTTATTTTATATGAGGTCCCAAAAACAAAGCCTTTTAAAACATAATCTTTCTTAACAGATGACTGTTTACAGGCAATAAAGGTCAATAAAAATGAATAAAAGATGATAGTTTTTATGATTTTCATAATTATGATAGTTTTTTTTACAAAAATAGCATATAAAGTTTTCATAAAATCCTATTTATTCTGCTTATTCTATGTCTATTTTGTTAAATTTGTAGTTCGAATTTAATTATAAAAAAAATGAAAAAAGCATCGATATTATTACTATTTTCTTTAATTATTGTAACTTCTTGTGTTTCTAAAAAGAAATATGCAGAATTAGAAGCTAATAACTCTCAAACTAAAGAGGAATTATTAGCTGTAGAAACTTCTTTACAAAAGTATTTAATTGAAAAAGATAAACAAGAAGCTAAATTAAATGCCCTTGGAGAACAAATTAATTCTTTAAAAGAAGATAAAAAAACAGCATTAAAACAAGTTGAAAACTTAACTGTTTTAACGCAATCTTCTTCTGATAACATTAAAACTGTAATTACACAATTAAGTGAAAAAGACAAGTATATTAATGGAATTAGACAAGCAATGACGCAGAAAGATTCTATTAATCTTGCTATAAAATACCATTTAACTAAAAATTTAACAGATGGTATTCAAGATGAAGATATTACTGTAAATGTTGAAAAAACAGTTGTTTTTATCTCTATTTCTGATAAATTATTATTTAAAAGCGGTAGTTATAACGTAACTGATAAAGCATACACTGTTTTAGAAAAAATTGCTAAGGTAATTAACGATCAACCTAAAATGGATGTGATGATTGAAGGTCATACAGATTCTACTCCTATTAAGAGAAATTTAATTCAAGATAACTGGGATTTATCTGCTTTAAGAGCAACTTCTATTACAAGAATTTTACAATATAAATTTGGAGTAACTCCAGAAAGATTAATTGCAGCTGGTAGAAGTCAATATGTGCCATTAGCACCAAATGATTCTGCAGCAAACAAATCTATAAACAGAAGAACAAAAATTATCATTATGCCTAAATTAAATCAGTTTTTTGATTTATTAGAGCAAGATGCTAACTAGTTTTTAGTTTCAATATTATTAAAAAAGACTTTCCAATGGAAAGTCTTTTTTTTTGATCTTATTTTAAATATATAATTCTTTTAGTAAAAAAACAATATAGATAATTAACTTTTCAGAATTTCGAAAAATGAATCTCTATCAATTTCTTTAGCACCTAAACTTGCCAAATGTTCATTATATATTTGGCAATCTATCAATTTGTAATCTTTGTTTTTTGAGAGATGAATAAACGCCAATTTTGATGCGTTAGAAACTTTACTAAACATACTTTCTCCACAAAAAATATTGTTAATTTCTAGACCATATAAACCACCAACTAATACATTATCTAACCAAACTTCTATAGATTTTGCAACTCCAATTTTATAAAGGTTGATGTAAGCTTGTTCCATTTCATCTGTAATCCAAGTGCCAAAACCATCTTTCCTGTAGGTATTTTTACAATTATAAATTACCTCTTCAAAAGCAGTATTTTCTGTAATTTTAAATTCTTTTTTATTGATGATTTTTCGCATCGATTTTGAAACTTTTAAATCCTCAGGAAATAAGACCATTCTTTCATGTGGACAATACCAAACAATTGGATCGTCTTCTGAAAACCATGGAAAAATGCCGTTTTTATAAGCATGAATTAATCTTTCTGACGATAAATCTCCACCCAAAGCCAAAATACCATCTTTGGTTGTAAATTTATAAGCAGGAAATTCTATTTTTTCTGAAAGCCAAATCACTTTTTAATCTAATTTTAATGCGAATGTACCAATTTATTAAAAATGCGTTAAACTATCTTTTATTTAAAAAGATAAGAATATTGTTACTATTTTTGTAAATTAACAAAAACAAAAAGTTTCTTGGAAAAAAAGCGCAAAAAAAGAAAGAAAAATACTGCATTCATAGGTAAAAGACTCCATAATTATTATGGCAGAACTGGCTTTTACTTATTTGTATGGGAAAGCGTAAAAAAAGCTTTTATACCCATTGTATTAGTTGTTATTGGTGTGTTTCTTTTTAACGAATATGTATATGATATTAATGAAGGACTAGAAACAATTACAGAAACATTTTCTAAAACTGGTATCTTAATTACATTCTTTATTTCAGAAACGTTGCTAGGTTTAATTCCGCCAGAAATTTTTATTGCTTGGTCAGGAAAAACAGAAACTCCTATAATTAACTTATCAATTTTAGCTACTTTATCTTATTTAGGTGGTTTAGTTTCTTATTTTATTGGAAAAACGGCTTTAAAAATAGAATCGCTTAAAAATTATTTAGAAGTAAAAATGGCTGCAAATTTAAAAAATACTCGAAAATGGGGCGGTTTTTTAATTTTAGTAGGTGCTTTATTACCTCTGCCTTTTTCAATTGCTTGTTTAGCTGCAGGAATGATAAAATATCCTTTTAGAAACGTAGTGTTTTTTGGGCTTTTTCGTTTTGCAAGATTCGCTGCTTATGCTTGGGCAATTTTTCAAGTAGTAGATTAACTTTACATATTTTATCAACTTTAATAGTATCATAAAAAACGTATATTTATAATATGGGATTAAGTAACAACGATATTTTCAAAAAATTAAGAGTCGCTCACAAATTACGTGATACAGATATTATAGAAATTTGTGCTTTGGTAGATTTTAAAGTTTCTAAAGCTGAATTAGGTGCCATTTTTAGAGCTGAAGAACATCCTAAATACGTAGAATGTGGAGACCAATTTTTGCGTAACTTTTTGAATGGTTTGGTTGTTCATTTACGTGGACCAATGCCAAAGAAAAAAGAAGAAAAAAAATAATTTATTTTTTTGACGAATAGACTTCGCTTCGCTTTTGGATACAAGAACCAAGATTAAAACGATTTAAAAATAAAAATATTAATCATAAAAAAAAGAGTGCAATTTGTAAATTGCACTCTTTTTTTATCTTGATTCGTGATTCTAAAAAATCTTGTTTCTAAAATTTAGAAAGGTAAATCATCTGGCTCATCATCAGAAACGTTAGATGCTGGCTCAAATTGATCTACAGGTGGCAAGTTTTGTGCAGATGCTCCTCCAGAAATACCTTCAATTCTCCAACCCTGAATAGAGTTAAAATATTTAGCTTCTCCTTGTGGGTTAATCCATTCTCTACCTCTTAAATTAATCGAAACTTTTACATCTTGACCAACTTTATAATTACTCAATAAATCTGTTTTGTCTTGTACAAATTCAATCATAATCATCTGTGGATATTGATCGTCTGTAGTTACAACCAATTCTCTTTTTCTAAATCCGTTTGCGCCAAACGTTTGTACTTCTCCAATTAATTTTACTTTACCAATAACTTCCATAATATTTATTTTAATAAAAGTACTTTCCAAGCACTTTCTACATCGTTCTTACTTAAAAAATCTTGGGCAAATGTATGTTTTTTTGTAGTTTCTAACCCAATAAATTGCGGATGTTCTTTCGCAAAGTTATTAACAGTTTCATCTGAAGGCAATTGTTCTACGTTTCCTAACATGCCCAAATTATTACCTGTAAGAATTGTACTATTTCTAATTTCAGCAGGAATTTGATCAACTCCAATTCCTAAAGTTGAGATTGGTTTATCAATTTCGAAAAAACCATCTCTAGCTCTTGTATAATAACTACCTCCTGCTCTAGCAACCAAATCTATTTTATGTTGATCTATGGCTCCATTTTCATCTAAAACAGCCTCAGAAATATGCATTTTAACCACTTCACAAATAATTAAATTTCCTGCTCCACCTTCATCACCTGTAAAAATAACATCTTTTACTTTACACTCAAATTGCACAGGAGATTCTGCTACTCTAAAGGGTTTAATTTTATCCGATTTTAACATCGTAAAACCCGCTTTTTCAAACTCATTTACTCCTTTTGCATATTCTGTAGAACTTAAAGACATTTGTTGTACAATATCATAATTTACCACATTTATAACTACTTCTTTTGTTGCCAAAGCATTTTCTAACGTGTGTTTTATAGTATTGTCTCTTACTCTTCTTGCTGGCGAAAATATTAACGTTGGCGGATTTGAACCAAACACATTAAAAAACGAAAATGGAGATAAATTTGGGTTTCCATCTTCATCTATGGTGCTTGCAAACGCAATGGGTCTTGGAGCAATTGCACCTAATAAATAACCATGTAATTTTCCTGTTGATATTTCTTTTGGATCTATAGAAAGCATATTTAAAATTTAGATAAATGTCACTTATAGTGATTTTCGATTTTATGAGAAAAATGTATCGAGAAGTTTTTAATACAAACTCATTTATGTGAAATACCAAAAAAGAATCTAAATGACGAATAATTTTTATGGTAACAAAGATACTATCAAAACTTGAAATGAGTTATATAGTAGAAATCTTTATATTTGTTTTTAATGAAAATTTTCTCAAACACCTTATTATTCAAACGAATTACAATTCTTGTTTCTCTTGTAATTGTTACTTTAATTCTTTGGAATACCTACACCTTCTTTCAGAAATTTAAACAAGCTGAAAGAGCAAAAATGGAAATTCATGGAGAAGCCATTAAAGAATTAAGGACCGATAATTTAGCAGATTTAGATAAAAATATCTCTGGACTTCCTTTAAATATTATCAGCAGAACAAAAGATATTCCGTTTATTTTGGTGGATGCTGATGGAGCAATAAAAGGCTCAAACAACCTAGATTCTAAAAAAGAAAACGATTCTACATATTTAGCTAATCAATTAGCCATCATGAAGAAACAAAACAAACCTATTGAAGTAGATTATTTAGGCAAAACAGATTATATTTATTACAGAGATTCAGCTTTACTAGATAAACTTACCTATTATCCTTTAGCTTTATTGTTGATTTTAGTCTTATTTTTAGCTGTAATTTATTTGTTCTATAGTTCCAACAAAGCTGCAGAAACCAATAAATTGTGGACAGGAATGGCTAAGGAAACTGCACATCAAATTGGCACACCTTTATCTTCTTTATTGGGTTGGATTGCCATTTTAAAAATGGAAAAAGTTGATGAAACTTATATTCATGAAATCGAAAAAGATGTTCACAGATTAAACACAATTGCCAATCGTTTCTCTAAAATTGGTTCAAAACCAGAACTCAAAAAAGAAAATATTGTAGACATTACAAAACAGGCTTTCGATTATTTAGAATCTCGATCTTCTAAACAAATTTCGTTTTCATTTTCGTCTACAGACAAAGAAATTTACACAAATTTAAATGCGGAGCTATTTGGTTGGGTGATCGAAAACCTCATCAAAAATGGTATTGATGCTATGTTAGGAAAAGGAAATTTAAACCTACAGATTGAAAGCGAACAAAAGAAAGTGAAAATTACGCTTTCTGATACTGGAAAAGGAATGCCTAAAAAATTATTCAAGCAGATTTTTAAACCTGGTTTTACCACCAAAAAACGTGGTTGGGGCTTGGGTTTATCACTTTCTAAACGTATTGTAGAAGATTATCATAATGGAAAAATTTTCGTAAAAAAGTCAGAAATTGATAAAGGAACTACATTTCAGATTTTGTTGAATAAGGTTTAGTTTTTGGAGCTATTTCCTGCTTTCACTACTCGCTTTTTTTGCTTAAAAAAAGCAAAAAAGAGCTCAGACAAATCGTTCAATCAGGGCTAGACTTGTTTGCAAACTATTGGAATAATTAAAAAATTAGTAAATATTTAGCTACAAGATCTGAACTTTTATTCTCACTGTAATGATATTTCTCCTAAAGTTTATCTTGAGCGAAGACGAAAGGTCTAAATGACAAAACTGGTTGGAAAAACAAAAAACTATTTAAACTAAAAGTCCAAATCCCCACAAAATTGTCACTTCGACCTTTTTGGGAGAAGTCACATAAAGATGCTAAATTTCTTTTCTCTCTGTTATGTGATTTCTCCTAAAGTCGAAATGACAAAACTGGGTGGAAATATCATTTCAAAAGAATTATTTCTTAGATTTAGTTTTAATAATTTGATATTTATTATACAAATAACCAAACCCAAGTCCTGCTAAAATCCAATAGAAAAATTTAATTATTGTTAATTTTAAGGTAATTCCTTCTCCATCAATTAATGGCCAAATAAATGCCATTGCCAAAAACATCCATATACCCCAACCTAAACCAACTTTAATCCATTTTTTCATTTACTCAAACTCTTTAGAAATTTTTTCAGCCAAAGCAACAAATTCTTCGCTACTTAAATTTACTTTGTGCGTAAACTGCATATCACTCATAACATTTATTGGATAGAGTTAAAAGTAAAATGACAAAGAAAAAGAAATCACTATAAATATAAACCACCTTATGTTATTGTTATAATCTTTTATAACTTTATTACTGTCTGATAGAAAAGGATTTTTCTTTTCAATATAACAGTCTATTAAATCTTCATGTTTAGAGCTAATATCAGCAACTCTATACAAAAAATAAATACCAAAAATACCTAATACTATTTGAATGATTAACATTCTGAACTACTCAAACTCTTTAGAAATTTTTTCAGCCAAAGCAACAAATTCTTCGCTGCTTAAATTTACTTTGTGTGTAAACTGCATATCACTCATAACATTTGTTGGTACTAAATGAACATGCACATGAGGCACTTCTAAACCAATTACACTCATTCCTATTCGTTTACAAGGCACAGCTTTTTCTAATGCTTTTGCAACTCTGTAAGAAAAATCCATTAAGTTGCTATAAGCTTCTTTTGATAAATCGAAAATTTTGTTTTCCTCTTTTTTTGGCACAACCAAAGTATGTCCTTTAACATTTGGGTTAATGTCTAAAAACGCAATAAAATCTTCGTTTTCTGCAACTTTGTAACTTGGTATTTCTCCTGTAATTATTTTTGTGAATATGCTCATATAAAAAAGTAAATAGTAATTAGTTTTTAGTGATTAGTAAATATAAAAAAAGAATTCGGGTTCTGACAATGTCAAAACCCGAATTATAATAGTTTCTTTTAAATCTTACTTCCTTAAACAATAATTGAGAAAGTTTGCAAAAAAGTTTAGCCCTGATTGAAGCATTTGTTTGAGCTCTTTTTTGCCTTTTTCAGGCAAAAAAAGCGAGTGCTGAAAGCAGGAAATAGCTTCAAATAAAATTTAAAAAATTATCTTGAAATCTCCATCACTTCAAATTTCATAATTCCACTAGGAACTTGAATTTCTGCAATATCACCAACTTTCTTACCTAATAAACCTTTACCAATTGGCGAGTTTACAGACAATTTTCCGTTTCTAACATCGGTTTCAGAATCTGCAACCAATCTGTAGCTAAACTCCATTCCGTTTGTAGTATTTTTAATTTTAACGTTAGAATGTATTAATATTTTAGAAGTATCTAACTGACTTTCATCTAAAATACGTGCATTTGAAACCACATTTTTTAGCTTGGCAATTTTAAATTCTAAATGAGATTGCTCCTCTTTTGCTGCATGATATTCTGCGTTTTCACTCAAATCGCCTTTATCTCTTGCATCTGCAATTTCTTGAGTTACTCTTGGACGCTCAACTTGCTCCAATTGCAACAATTCGTCTTTTAATTTCTTTAATCCTTCTTCTGAATAATAAGATACTTCACTCATAGTTTTTTAATTTAAAAAATCCCATTGCCTTCACAGGAATGAGATTTGATTACAAATGTACAAAATATTTGTAACTTGCAATCGTTTTTGTAAAAACACACTTATAATTATGTATAAAAAAATATTATTTTTAGCTAGTTTTATATGCTTTGTAAATTGCTCTGACACAACCAATTTAACAAACTGCATAAGATCTATTAATTTAAGTACAGTAACAGATTTAAACAACCCTAGTATGATAAATGCACAAACTCCTGGAGGTTTTGCAGAACTTCCTGGAGGTGTAAAAGGCATTTTATTATTTAATAAAAATGGTACTGATTTTGTTGCTTTCGATAAATTATGCCCAAAAAACGAATGTACTACTCCAATGAGTTTTGAAGGTAGAGTTTTAACATGTTCTTGCCATGAAAGTAAATACAGTGTAGATTTTGGTGGAGCTCCACAAACTGATGGTTTTGAGTGCCCAGCAATAGAATATAAAGTTACAAAAAACGGAAGTACAATTCGAATCAGTAATTTTTAATAGTTTCTTACTTTTTAGATGCTTATTTTTGCTGAAACACAACAATAATAAACGTGAAAAACTATTTTTCTTCAGATTTTAAATTAGGTATTTTAGGAGGTGGACAATTAGGTAGAATGCTGTTGGCAGAAACTCAAAAATTTGATATCCATACATCCATTTTAGAAAGTAATAAAAATGCGCCTTGTGCAGAAATTTGCAACACTTTTGTAGTTGGAGATTTGTTAGATTTTGAGGCGGTTTATAATTTTGGTAAAACTGTTGATGTTTTAACCATAGAGATTGAAAACGTAAATTTAGATGCACTTGATAAATTAGAAGACGAAGGTTTAACAATTTATCCAAAACCGAAAGATTTACGAATTATTCAAAGTAAAGCAAGGCAAAAAAACTTTTATGTTGATCATCAAATTCCAACAGCAGAGTTTTCTCATTACGCGTATTTGCAAGAATTAATACATTCTTACGAAAATGATATTATTGAGTTTCCTTTTGTTTGGAAAGCTGCACGTTTTGGTTATGATGGAAATGGTGTAAAAATTGTTAGAAATATTACAGATTTACAAAGTTTGCCAAATGTGGAATGTATTACAGAAAAATTAATTCCGTTTAAAAACGAATTGGCTGTAATTGTGGCAAGAAATGCAGCTGGAGAAACAAAAACATATCCTGTTGTGGAAATGGAATTTCATCCTGAAGCAAACCAAGTAGAATATGTAATTTGCCCAGCAAGAATCGATTTTAAAGTGGCAGAAAAAGCAAGAGAAGTCGCTTTAAATGTGGTTAGTAAATTAGATTTTGTTGGTTTATTGGCAGTCGAAATGTTTCAAACTACAGATGATAAAATTTTGGTAAACGAAGTTGCTCCAAGACCACATAATTCTGGTCACTATTCAATTGAAGCGAGTTATACCAATCAATTTGAGCAACATTTACGTGCTGTGTTAAATCTTCCTTTAGGAAATACAGCCAGTAAAGTTGCAGGAATTATGGTAAATCTTGTTGGTGAAGAAGGTTTTTCTGGTGATGTAATTTACGAAAACATTGAAGAAATTTTAAAGATTGATGGAGTTACACCTCACATTTATGGGAAAAAAGAAACACGTCCTTTTAGAAAAATGGGTCATGTAACAATTGTAAATGCTGATATTGATAAAGCTAGAGAAATTGCACAGAAAGTTAAAGAAACAATTAGAGTTATAAGTAAGTAATTATGATAGGAATAATAATGGGAAGCGATTCAGATCTTCCAATAATGCAAGAAGCAATAGATATTTTAGAGAGTTTTGATATTCCAATTGAAGTAGATATTGTGTCTGCTCACAGAACTCCAGAAAAATTAGTTGAGTATTCTAAAAATGCTCATTTACGTGGAATAAAAGTAATTATTGCTGGTGCTGGAGGTGCAGCTCATTTACCAGGAATGGTGGCAAGTATGAGTCCTTTACCTGTAATTGGAGTTCCTGTAAAAAGCAGAAATTCTATTGATGGTTGGGATTCTGTTTTATCGATTTTACAAATGCCTGGAGGTGTTCCTGTTGCTACAGTAGCTTTAGATGGCGCAAAAAATGCAGGTATTTTAGCTGCACAAATTATTGGGACTTCAGATAAATGTGTGTTAGATAAAATTATTACCTACAAAGAAGGTTTAAAATTAAAGGTTGAACAAGCCTCAGAGAGAGTTAGAAAGTAATTGTTTTTTTTTTCAATTACACATTTAAACATTTTCACAATTACACATCAAAAATGAATCCACTTTTACAAGATTTTAATACAGCTCCCTTTTCTAAAATAGAAGCTGAACATTATAAACCAGCCATTAAAAAAGGTATCGAAATTGCCAAAGCAGAAATTGATGCCATTGTAAATAATACTGATGCTCCAACTTTTGAAAATACCACAGTTGCTTTAGATTTTTCTGGGGATAAATTGAGTAGAATTACCAGTATTTTTTTCAATTTAAATTCGGCAGAAACGAATGATGCTATTCAGAAAATTGCACAAGAAGTTTCTCCTTGGTTAAGTGAGTTTAGTAATGACATCACTCTAAATGAAGAACTATTTAAAAGAGTAAAATCGGTTTTTGATGATAAAGAAAATTTAGATTTATCAGCAGAACAAAAAATGTTGTTGGATAAACAATACAAAGGTTTTGCAAGAAATGGAGCCAATTTAAACGATGCTGATAAAACAAAACTTCGTGAAATTGATGCTAAACTATCTAAATTATCTTTACAATTTGGTGAAAATGTATTAGCAGAAACTAATGCTTTTGAAATGCATTTAACTGATGAAAAAGATGTTGCTGGTTTACCTGAAAGTGTAAAAGAAGCAGCTCATCAATTAGCAAAAGAGCAAGAAAAAGAAGGTTATATTTTTACATTGCAATACCCAAGTTACATTCCGTTTTTAACGTATGCAGATAATAGAGAATTGCGAAAAGAAATGGCAATTGCTGCTGGTAAAAAAGCGTTTCAAGACAATAAGTTCAACAACGAAAAAAACGTTTTAGAGATTGTAAATCTTCGTTATCAAAGAGCAAATTTATTAGGATATAAAACGCACGCTCATTTTGTTTTAGAAGAAAGAATGGCTGTTTCACCAGAAAAAGTAATCGATTTTTCTAATAATTTATTGACAAAAGCAAAACCTGCTGCTAAAAAAGAATTTGAAAATTTAGAAAAATTCGCTAAAAAATTAGATGGAATTGATCAACTTCAAAAATGGGATGGTGCTTATTATTCAGAAAAACTGAAGAAAGAATTATTCGATTTAGATCAAGAAATTTTAAAACCTTATTTTAAATTAGAAAATGTAATTGATGGCGTTTTTGAAATCGCAAATCGTTTGTATGATTTAAATTTTGAGGAAGTTTCAAACATCGATAAATATCATGAAGATGTAAAAACGTATAATGTAACTGATAATCAAGGCAACTTTATTTCGGTTTTTTATGCTGATTATCATCCAAGGAAAGGAAAACGAAATGGTGCTTGGATGACGAGTTACAAATCTCAATATGTAAAAGATGGTGTAAATGAAAGACCTCATGTTTCTATTGTTTGTAATTTCACAAAACCAACAGCTACAAAACCATCTTTATTAACTTTTAATGAAGTTACTACGTTGTTCCATGAATTTGGACACTCTTTACATGGTATGTTAGCAAACACGACTTATAATAGTTTATCAGGAACTTCTGTTTCTTGGGATTTTGTTGAATTACCAAGTCAGATTTTTGAGAACTGGTGTTATGAAAAGGAAGCTTTAGAGTTGTTTGCAAAACATTATGAAACTGGCGAAATTATCCCAATGAAATATGTGGAGAAAATAAAAGAATCTGCTAGTTTTCATGAAGGAATGCAAACTTTACGTCAATTAAGTTTTGGGTTATTAGATATGAAATGGCATTCTGAAAATCCATCAGCCATAAAAAGTATAAAAGAGTTTGAAAACGATGCTTTTGCTGATACAAAACTATATCCTGATGTTGCAGAAAATGCAATGAGTACATCTTTTTCGCACATTTTTCAAGGAGGTTATTCTGCTGGATATTATTCTTACAAATGGGCTGAAGTTTTAGATGCTGATGCTTTTGAATATTTCCTAGAAAAAGGGATTTTCAATAAAGAAGTTGCTACTAAATTCAAAGAAAATATTTTATCGAAAGGTGGCACAGAAAAACCAATGGAATTGTACAAACGTTTTAGAGGACAAGAACCTAAACCAGATGCTCTTTTAAAAAGAGCTGGGTTATTATAAGAACAGTTTTCAGTTGCAGTTAGCAGTTTTTTATTTTACTGAAAACTGCGACTGAAAATTAATAAACAAAATTTGTTATAAAATTCTTTTTTGTACGTTACATAAATACAATGAGAAAAACATTTTTTATCTTTTTAGTATTATTTACGATTTCATCTTTTTCACAAATTTTGATCAAAGGAACTGTGTTTCAACAAAATGGTCCTTTAGAAAATGTTGCTGTTTATTTGAATAACACAATGTTAGGAACTACCACAGATGAAAATGGTGAATTTTCTATTCCTGTAAAATCAGGACAATATGATTTGATTGTTTCTTATTTAGGTTTTAAAAAAATTAATTACAGTTTAAACACAGCAACGTACTCCAAACCACTTGTTTTTGCTTTAGAAGAAGATGATGAAATGTTAAATGAAATCATCATTAAAAAAACGGTGTATGATGAGGAATGGAAACATAACTTGGCTGTTTTTAAAACTGAATTTTTAGGCAAAACACTACTTGCTAAAGATTGTGAAATTCTAAATCCTGAAGTTTTATACTTTGAATACAATTCAAAAGCGCAAATTTTAACTGCTTTTGCTAGAAAACCCATTCAACTTAAGCACAAAGGTTTAGGGTATTCAATTATTTATGAATTGGAGCATTTTAAAAGAACAAATGAATATGTAACCTATTTAGGATATTCAAGGTATAAAGAATTAAAAGGCGGAAAAAGAAAGCAAAAACGTTGGCAAAAAAATAGATTGAAAGCTTATAATGGCTCTCCAATCCATTTTTTTAAATCGCTTTTAAAAGACGAATTTACAGCAGAAGGTTTTATTGTAAATCAGTTTAAAAGAGTTCCAAATCCAGAAAGACCAACAGCATTAGAAATAAAAGCAGCAAGAGAACTTATTAAACTTAACAGAAATATTAAATTTGTAATTCCTAGTAAAGATGTAAAACCTACAACTGCTTTGGATTCTGCTTGGATAACTGTTAGCAAGGCAAAATTGCCAAAAAGTACCGATTATTTATACAAATCTCAATTGCAAAAAGACGATATTATTACTACAATAAATGGTGCTTTTAAACTATCTTTTGAGAACAACATCAGCATTGTTTACAAAAACGAACTTGAAGAAATGGGTTATATCACTAGAAATATCTTTAGTAAAAAAAGAGAACCTACTTTTCAAACTTCTTCGTTAATTCCTATGGAAAAGAATATTTATGTTGATAAAACTGGTGTTTTGGTAAATCCTTTAGCTGTTTTTCATGAAGGCTATTGGTCTTATGAAAAATATGCAAATTCCTTGCCTTTAGATTATAATCCAGTTGGCAGTTCTCAATAGCCAGTAAATCAGTCAGTGTTTTACTGCAAACTGCAACTGCCAACTGTAGACTGAAAACTACTTACTTATTCTTAGCTTCAATCCACTTACTCATAAATTTTGTGGCTTGTAAAGTTTGGTGTTGTAACAAACTTCCCAAAAAATTCTGAGTTCTATGTTGCTCCAAATTCTGTTGAATTTCTTGTATTTTGCTGATAAAAATAGGGCTTAATTTTTCTTTGTCATAAATATAATTGATAACATGAACTCCTGTTTCTTGAGCATTTTGCCACATATTTTTATTTCTATAGATTTCTGCTGAAATCAATGCAAAATCAGAAAAGTTATCTTCTACAAAACCTGGCCAAGGAAATCGATCACACATGCCTTCTGCACCAATTGTAGTGGTTACACTTGGGGTTCCACAAATCATTGCTTCTGTTAATTTTCCTTTTATTCCTGCTCCAAAACGTAAAGGCGCTAAAAGAACTCTGGAATTTTCAATAACGTCTTTCGAATTTTCTGCAAAACCTTTTATGATAAAACCTTCTTTTTTATTGTGTAATTCTTGTATTTGCTGATTTACATAAGCACCATAAATATGAACTTCTGCTTTTGGAAGATATTCTCTTATTTCACTCCAAATTTCATTTTTTAGTGTGAGAACAGCATCTACATTTGGTTTATGGAAAAAGTTACCAATAAAAACAAAATGTTCTCTTTGCTCAAAAGTTTTCCATTTTTTAGAGTGATTTTCATCAATCTTATCCAACAAAAAAGGTAAGTAATAGAGAATTTTTTCATCAATCTTAAAAACCGATTTTAGCAAATCCATTTCATAAGTTGATATAATTAAAGACAAATCGCATCTTAAAATAGCAGCGATTTCTCTTTTTGTATCATCAGATTTTAATAGAGCTTCGTTAGTAAATTCCTCTCCTTTTTTTAATTGTTGATGACGAACTTTGCGTAAAAAATGTAAATCTTCTGTATCTAAAATTCTTATTGCGTTTGGACAGTTTTCTGCAACTCGCCAACCAAATTGTTCTTCTGTCATAAATCGATCAAAAAGAACCATTGATGGTTTTAGCTCAATGATAAAATCATCAAAAGAAGTCGAATTTAATTCAATAGTAACTTCATCTACATGTAAAGAAGTTAAGTTTGTAGCTTTCTCTGATTTTTGTGCAGTAGATGCAAAAGTTACTTTATAATTTTCATTTAAAAACAATTCAATTAACTGCAACATTCTACTGCCAGCAGCAGAAGAATTGGGCTCAACCCAAACTGTTCCAAGTATTAAAATATGTTGTTTCAATTATTCTGCGCTCATTTGTTGCTTATACTCTGCTTGCACTTTTTTGCCCCAAGTTACAATGGCATCCACTTGTTCTTGTGTTAAATTTGCTTCATCATGAGTCCAAGTATAAGAATCTAAAGGCATTTCGCCTTTTTCTACTTCTTCATGCAATTCATCCATTTTATGTTCTTTTTTCTTTAAAGAATATTCATTCCATTTAGAAAAATCAAGATGCTTTTTTCCGTCTTTAACATGGTCATCCAACCAATAATTAACAGGTGTAATTGAGTTATACCAAGGATAATTTGTTTTTGCAGAATGGCAATCGAAACAACTTGTTTTCATAATAGTCAACACTTCTTCTGTAGGATTTGTTTCTGCAATAAATGCATTTACAGTATCAATATTTCCATCGTTTTTTTCAGGTCCAAAAAACTGAGCAATTATTAATATCAACAATAAAGCAATTCCTATTTTCTTTAAAATTTTCATGAGATAAAATTTATAGATTAACAAAAGGTAAATCTACATAATTTGAATAGTATTCTCTAAAATATCCTTATTTTTGTTGTTTAAATGTCAATTAAAAAACATCACATGAAATACGATATTATTGTTATTGGTTCTGGACCTGGAGGATATATTGCTGCAATTAGAGCATCACAATTAGGAAAAAAAGTGGCAATTATTGAAAAATACAGCACTTTAGGAGGAACTTGTTTAAATGTTGGTTGTATTCCGTCTAAAGCATTATTAGATTCTTCTCATCATTTTTACGATGCTGTTCATCATTTTGAAGAACATGGAATTTCGGTTGAAAAGCCAAGCTTCGATTTTACAAAAATGGTTGCAAGAAAAGCCAGTGTTGTAGAAACTACAACTGGTGGAATTAAATATTTAATGGACAAAAATAATATTGATGTTTTTGAAGGTTTAGGTTCTTTTGAAGATGCAACACATGTAAAAATAGCTAAAAATGATGGTTCATCAGAAGTAATTGAAGGAACCAATATTATTATTGCAACTGGTTCAAAACCATCAAATTTACCTTTTATCAACATTGATAAAGAGCGAGTGATAACATCTACTGAAGCTTTAAAATTAAAAGAAGTACCAAAACATTTATTAGTAATTGGTGGTGGAGTTATTGGTTTAGAGTTAGGTTCTGTATATAAGAGATTAGGTGCAGATGTTACTGTAATTGAATATATGGACAAGATTGTTCCTGGAATGGATGCTGATGTTTCTAAAGAATTACAGAAAGTTTTCAAAAAGCAAGGCATTAAGTTTGCAACAAGTCATAAAGTGAATTCTGTTGAAAGAAATGGCGATACAATTGTTGTAAAAGCTACTGATAAAAAAGATAGAGAAATTGAATTTTCTGGAGATTATTGTTTGGTTTCTGTAGGAAGAAAAGCATATACAGAAGGTTTAGGTTTAGAAAAAGTTGGTGTGGAAGTGAATGAACGTGGACAAGTAACCATCAACGATCATTTACAAACTAACGTAAAAAATATTTATGCAATTGGCGATGTTGTAAAAGGTGCAATGTTGGCTCATAAAGCTGAAGAAGAAGGTGTTGTAGTTGCAGAATATTTAGCTGGCGAAAAACCACATATTAATTATAATTTGATTCCTGGAATTGTTTATACGTGGCCAGAAGCTGCTGCAGTTGGTAAAACTGAAGAGGAATTAAAAGAAGCAAAAATTGATTATAAAGCTGGTAAATTTTCGATGCGTGCTTTAGGAAGATCTAGAGCAAGTGGAGATTTAGATGGTTTTGTAAAAGTTTTAGCTGATAAAAAAACAGATGAAATTTTAGGAGTTCATATGGTTGGTGCAAGAGTTGCAGATTTAATTATGGAAGCTGCTGTTGCTATGGAATATAAAGCATCAGCAGAAGATTTGGCAAGAATTTGTCATGGTCACCCAACCTATTCTGAAGCTGTTAAAGAAGCTGCAAAAGCTGCTTGGGATGGAAAACCATTGAATGCTTAATATAAAATAAAAATAATAATCAGACCTCACAGATTTCTTGTACTGAACTTGATTCAGTATCTGAACCTGTGAGGTCTCGTCATTTAAATATGCAAAGAACTACAAAAACTTTTTCTGTTGACAATATCTCAAAATTTAAAGAGAATTTACTCTTTTGGGCGCAACAATTTGAAACTGTTTTGTGGTTAGATTCGAACAATTACAAACAGCAATATTCTAGTTTTGATGGATGTTTGGCTGTTGAAGAATTCACTTCTATAAAAACCGATTATCTGAACGGTTTTGAGAAACTAAAGGAATATCAAACAATTACAAAAGACTATATTTTCGGGTATATTTCTTATGATGTAAAAAATGATGTAGAACGCCTTTCTTCGAATAATTTTGATGGTTTAGATTTTGCTGATTTGTACTTTTTTCAGCCACAAAAATTATTTTTCATCAACCAAAATACTATTGAGTTTCAGTATTTAAAAATGGTTGATGATGAAATTGATGGGGATTTTGATGAAATATCTAAAATGTCAGATCGAGCGCAGTCGAGATCTAATGAAATTTCAAAACCTCTCGACTGCGCTCGAGGAGACATCAAAATAAAACTACGAATTCATAAAGATGAATATCATTCTAAAGTAAACAAAGTTTTAGAGCATATTAAAAGAGGCGATATTTATGAAGCTAATTTTTGTCAGGAATTTTATGCTGAAAATTCAACCATAAATCCGTTGAAAGTTTACAATCATTTAAATGAAATTTCGACACCTCCTTTTGCTACTTTTCTAAAAATGGAACATCAATATTTATTGAGTGCTTCTCCTGAAAGATACATTAAAAAAGAAGGAACTAAAATTATTTCTCAACCTATAAAAGGTACTGCAAAACGCTTAATTAGTAAAATTGATGATGCCAAAATTGCTTCAGATTTAGAAAGAGATCAAAAAGAACGTTCTGAAAATGTGATGATTGTAGATTTGGTAAGAAACGATTTATCAAAAACCGCAAAAATTGGTACTGTAAAAGTGGAGGAATTGTGCAAGGTGTATTCTTTTAAACAAGTGCATCAAATGATATCGACTGTAGTTTCTGAAATTGATGAGAAAACGCATCCAATTGATGTTTTACAAAGTACTTTTCCAATGGGAAGTATGACTGGAGCTCCAAAAGTTTCTGCCATGAAAATCATTGAAGATTTAGAAGAAACTAAACGTGGTTTGTATTCTGGAACTGTAGGTTATTTTACGCCAAATGGCGATTTCGATTTTAATGTTGTAATAAGAAGTATTTTGTATAATGAAGAAAAAAAGTATATTTCGTATTCAGTTGGTGGCGCAATTACTGCAAAATCAATCCCTGAAAAAGAATATGAAGAATGTTTGTTAAAAGCAAAAGCCATGAAGTTTGTTTTGCTGAATTCTAAGTAAAAAACAAATCAATAATTTTTTATTTTAGCAGAAACATTATTAATTAAAACTTAAATTATTAGCAACATGATCTTAGAAAAAGAAGAAAAATTCAAACTTATTTTTGATAAACTTAAGGAGAAACAAACAGAACAATCAATGTTCAATAAATTTTTAGAATTGTATCCTGAGGAATGGAAACAACTAAAAATTACCTTCTCTAAATTTAATAGAAGCAAAAAATTTGGAAATACAATTCCTTTGCCAAAACCTGAGCAATCTTTAAGAAAAGAACTTAGAGTTTGGTTGAAAAACAATAAAAGTGCATAGTTTAATTGTTGAAATTTTAGAGCTTTATTCAGACATTAAACATTGGTTTAAAGTAAGGAAAAGAAGAAAGTTCGAGAAAGAAAATAAGCTACCTAAAAAAAGAATGATAAGTCCAATGAATAAAATTGGAATTGTAATTCTTATTATTTCAATCCCTTTACTCTTTTTGAAATTCAATAGAATTCGAAATCAAAACCTTGCATCGACTTTAGATAAAATTATTGAAATAAAATTGCTATTAGAGTCAGAAAAAAAGCAATTTGACTTTTATCCAAAAGAATTAAAAACGATTATTAGAAATAATCCTTTGCGCAAAAACATCACTTTAGATGCTTGGAAAAACGAATTTATTTACAAGATCTCTAAAGATTCCTTAAATTACGAACTAATTTCTTTAGGAAAAGATGGTAAATTAAATACTTCTGATGATATTAAAGTAACAAACTAACAGCTAATTATGACACACAAAGAATTTAATTTCAACTTTTATAATACCAAATTTTACGGTCAATATTGGGAAGCAGAAAACACAAAAGCAGTTGTTGTTTTGGCTCATGGAATGGGAGAACATTCTAGTCGTTACAAAAATGTTGCTAAAAAACTAACTGACAACAATTTTTCTGTAGTTGCTTTTGATCATTTTGGTCATGGAAAAACCGAGGGAAAACGTGGTCATAATCCCAACTACGAAGCTGTATTAGAAAGTATTTCTAAAGTGATTGAAAAAGCAAGAGAATTCTTTCCAGAAAAACCCGTTTTTTTATACGGACATTCTATGGGTGGCAATGCTGTTGTGAATTATGGCATCAGAAAAAACCATCACCTAAAAGGAATTGTTGTTACAAGTCCGTTTTTAAAATTGGCTTTTACTCCACCAGCAATAAAATTATTTGTGGGTAAAATGCTACAAAATATTGCTCCTTCTTTAACGATGGGAAATGAATTGGATGTAAATGCAATTTCTCGAGATAAAAATGAAGTTGAAAAATATAAAAATGATCCTTTAAATCACGATAGAATGAGCCCAAACTACTCAATTAAATTTATTGAGACAGGAAAATGGGCTATAGAAAATTCAGATAAATTGAAAACACCAATGTTTTTATTACATGGAACTGCTGACAGTATTATTGATTATAAAGGTGCAGAGAAACTTGCAAATAATTCAGAAAATGCCACTTTAAAATTATACGAAGGTGGTTTTCACGAATTGCATAACGATTTATGTAAAGAAGAAGTGCTACAAGATATAGTTGATTGGTTAGACGCTCAATTTTAGTTTTATCCTCTTTAATTTTTGTATTTTTGAGCTTTAAAATGACACAAAAATTCACAGCACATATCAACAAAAATTTTCCTTTTTTAAAGGATAAAAAACTACTAATTGCCATTTCTGGTGGCTTAGATTCTGTTGTTTTATATCATCTTTTAGCAACTTTAAATTTTGATATTTCTTTAGCTCATTGCAATTTTAATTTACGTGGAAAAGAAAGTGATTTAGATGAAGAATTTGTAAATAATTTATCACAAAAAACGTCTAATCAGATTTTTATAAAATCATTTGATACAGAAAAATACTCCAAAGAAAACAAACTATCTACACAAATTGCAGCCAGAGAATTACGTTATACTTGGTTTCAAGAACTGGTCGAAAAACACAATTTCGATTATATTTTAACAGCTCATCATGCAGATGATAATTTAGAAACCTTTTTAATCAACTTAACAAGAGGAACTGGTTTGGAAGGTTTTACAGGAATTCCGAAAATAAATGGAAATATTGCTCGTCCACTTTTGCCTTTTTCTAGAGAAGAAATTCTAAATTATGCCAAAGAAAACAAGATTGAATGGCGAGAAGATGCCAGTAATGCATCTACAAAATACATTAGAAATAAAATTAGGCATCAAGTGATTCCTGTTTTAAAAGAGATCAATCCAAGTTTGCTTTCATCATTTGAAAAAACGCTTGAAAACTTACAAGAAAGTCAACAAATCCTTGAGGATAGAATTGATGAAGTTTCATTAGAAATTATTGACACAAAAGAAACTATCACAAAAATAAATATTGCTAAAATACAGCAACTTTCAAACCCGAAAGCCTATTTATATCAACTTTTAAAAAACCATAGTTTTACAGAATGGAATGATGTTTACGATTTACTTTCTGCACAATCTGGTAAACAAGTTTTTTCTAAAACACATCGTTTGTTAAAAGACAGAGATTTTTTATTGTTAACAAGAAAGGAAATTTCAACAAAACCTCAAGAAAACATTGAGATTGCCGAAAATGAAACAAAAATAAAAGTTCCTTTTAAAATGATTTTTGAGGTTGTTTTGCAAAAATCAACAGAAAACAAACAAACTATTTACGTTGATAAAGATTTGTTAAAGTACCCTTTAATCATTAGAAAATGGCAAAATGGAGAGTATCTTTATCCCACGAAAATGCAAGGCAAAAAAAAATTGAGTAAATTTTTTAAAGATGATAAATTTTCACTTTTAGAAAAAGAAAATACTTGGTTACTTTGCAATGCTAATAACGAAATTATCTGGGTGATAAATCATAGACAAGACAGGCGTTTTTCAACAAAACCATCAACCCAAAGTACCATAAAAATTACAACTTTATAATGAAGAAATTCCTCACAATTTTTATCTTTTTGTTTACCTTATTTTTGAACGCACAAACTGAAGATGAACCTATAAAATTAGAAACTTCTGTAACTAAAATATCAGAAACTGAGTACGATATTATTTTTAGTGCAACACTTTATAAAGGTTGGTATTTATATTCACAATACAATCCAGAAAACGCTTCTTTACCTTTAGAAATTACCATTTTAGAAAATGAAAGTGGTTATAAATTAGTTGGTAAAGCTGCTGAAAAAGATACGTTCAAAAAATATTCTGATATTTGGGAACTTGAAGAAATTGTATTTAAAGATAAAGCAATTATTACCCAAAGAATTCAATTAACCAACAAAAAAATTACACAAATAAAACTAAATTTCTTTGGGCAAGTTTGTGAAACTGCCTGTATTAACATCGATGAAAATTTCACGATTTCTTTAACAGGAAATTTAATTGAAGAAACAGTTTCTATCGATGAAAAAAGTAAAAAATTAACCCAACAATTACAATTAGATTTAAAAAATACAGCACTTTTAAAAAATGGTTCCGATTCAAATTCAGAGAGTTCAGATGGTTTATTTAGCATCTTTATTCTTGGTTTTATTGGTGGTTTGTTAGCACTTTTAACACCTTGTGTTTTCCCAATGATACCTTTAACAGTCTCATTTTTTACAAAACAATCTAAAAATAAAAAGAAAGGAATTTTTAATGCAATTTTATACGGGTTTTTTATTGTAATTATCTACATTTTATTGAGTTTACCTTTTCATTTTTTAGACAATTTAAATCCTGAAATTTTAAACACAATTTCTACAAATGTTTGGTTAAATATTTTCTTTTTTGTGGTTTTAGCATTTTTTGCATTCTCATTTTTTGGGTTTTATGAAATAACGCTACCAAGTTCTTGGGGAAATAAAATGGATGATGCTTCATCTGTTGGCGGAATTATTGGCATCTTTTTTATGGCATTAACCTTAGCAATTGTTTCCTTTTCTTGTACAGGACCCATTTTAGGTTCTTTATTGGCTGGTTCTTTAACTTCAGATGGTGGAGCAACACAATTAACAGCAGGAATGACTGGATTTGGTTTGGCTTTGGCTTTGCCTTTTGCGTTGTTTGCATTATTTCCAAATTGGTTAAATTCTTTACCAAAATCTGGTGGTTGGTTAAATACAACCAAAGTAGTTTTAGGATTTTTAGAATTGGCTTTGGCTTTTAAATTCCTATCGAATGCAGATTTAGTTGCACATTGGGATTTGCTAAAACGTGAAGTTTTTATCGGAATTTGGATTGTAATTTTTACTGGTTTAGCTTTATATTTATTCGCTAAAATTAAATTTCCTCACGATTCTCCCATCAAAAAATTATCATTTTCAAGGATTTCTTTTGGTGTTTTGGTCGTTTCATTTGTAATTTATATGGCTCCTGGAGTTATGAAAAACCCTACTTGGAATTTAGGGTTGTTAAGTGGCTTTCCTCCTCCTCAATTTTATAGTATTTACGAGCAAGAAAGCGATTGTCCTTTAGGTTTAGATTGCTACAAAGATTTTGAAGAAGGTTTAGCAAAAGCTAAAGAAGTTAACAAACCAATTTTATTAGATTTTACAGGCTGGGCTTGTGTAAATTGCAGAAAAATGGAAGAAAATGTTTGGAGCGAATTAGATATTTATCAAACATTAAAAAACGATTATATTTTAATTTCTTTGTATGTTGATGACAATGAAAAAGAGTTACCTGAAGCACAACAATTCGACTTTTTAAAAAAGAATGGAAAAATTAAAAAGATAAAAACTTACGGAAATAAATGGGCAACTTTTCAGTATGTCAACTTTAATAATGCTTCACAACCTTATTATGTTTTATTAAGTCCGGATTTGGAAATTTTAAACAACGCCCAACAATATACAGATAGAGATACCTATTATGCTTGGCTAAAAGAAGGTTTGCAGAATTTTGAAGAAAAAAAGTAGTATCTTTATAATTCTATTATAAAGGATAACGTTATGAAAACTAACTACTTATTTTTATCATTTGTTTTGCTTTTTAGTTTTTCTATGAATGCTCAAAAGACAAATACATCAACCTCAAAAAAACCTGTAAGTATTTATACAGTTTCTAATTTGTTAAATTCAAATAACAACTTTTCAGCCATTAACAAAAAGTTGAAATTAAATAATTTTGATTTTGTTTATGTAGATCAAATGGATTTAGATTTAAACCTATTTTCATTTGAGTTTAAAGATATAGGTAAAAATCCGACTGCATTTATTTATGATGATTACGTTGCCTATAGAGACGAAAACTTACTAAAAGGTTTTCTATTAGAAAACGATCCAACTCGTTGGAATTTGTGGTGCCCAAGCCCACTTTCTGTGCAACCAACAGAATAAAAAATAACAATTTCAATACTTTTTATCAGAAATTAAACATTTGTAAAAAAACATCATAAATTTATATCGATTTCGTAATTTTTTACTTGATTATTCATATAAACCTAGCTGCTTTATTTTTTGTTTTTTGTAATTTCACACTATAAAATTTAAAAAAATATGTCTGCATTACCAGAATTAACAAGATTTAATGACAATGTGTTGTCTAAATATCAAATTTATAACAGCATATTTATTACACTCCCTTTTGATACGATTGACAATACAGGTGTTTTACTACCTCTTTTTCATAAAATTTGTGAAAAAGGATTTGAACAAGGGAAAAATCCTACAGAAATTGTAGAAGAATTTTTTACCAAATATCACGATTCATCTGAAGGAAAAAATAAGACCGATTTACTTTTTCAATTTATACAATATATAGAACGTCAAGTAGTTTTGTTTGATGCTATTGAAGATGCTGCTTTTCCTATTGTAAATAATATGGATGGAATTGGAACGTTAAGTAACTCCAAAGAAATTGCCATTTTAAACGATAAAAAAGAGGAACTTAAAAAGCATTTAGAAGATTTTAAAGTACGTGTTGTTTTAACTGCACACCCAACTCAATTTTATCCTGGTTCTGTTTTAGGAATTATCACAGATTTAGATCAAGCCATTCAAAATGACGATTTATTGTTGATAAAAAAGTTGTTAGCTCAATTAGGGAAAACGCCTTTTTATAAAAAGACAAAACCAACTCCTTATGATGAAGCTATTAGTTTAATTTGGTATTTAGAGAATGTATTTTATCATTCTGTACCAAAAATATACAACTATATTCAACATAATGTTTATGATGGACATCCTATTGATAATGAAATTATCGACCTTGGTTTTTGGCCTGGAGGAGATAGAGATGGAAACCCATTTGTAACCACACAAATTACGTTAGATGTTGCAGAAAGATTGCGTCAATCTATTTTAAGAAGTTATTATAGAGATGTAAGACGTTTAAAAAGACGTTTTACTTTTGATGGTGTTCAAGAAATTTTAGGCAAAATAGAAAAGCGTTTATACAAGCACGTTATTAGAAGTTATTCGAAAGTAAATTTCTCTCAAAAAATATTATTAGAGGAATTATATGCAGCTAGAGAAATAATCATTGAGAACCATAATTCTTTATTTATTGAAGAATTAAACGATTTTATAAACAAAGTAAGAATCTTCGGTTTTCACTTTGCAACGTTAGATATTAGACAAGATAGTAGAGTGCATCACAAAGCATTTACGCAAATTGTAGACGATTTATTAGCTTCTGGAGATGCTACTTTCCCTAAAGATTATCATCAATTATCAGAAGATGATCAAATTAAAGTTTTAGCAGAAATTAAAGGAACTATAGATCCAGCAATTTTAACAGATGAAATGTCTGTAAGCACAATCGAATCTATTTATGCGTTAAAAACAATTCAGCAAAGAAATGGAGAAAGAGGTGCCAATAGATATATTATTAGCAATAATCAATCTGCTTTAAATGTGATGCAAACTTTTGCAATGCTAAATTTATGTGGTTTTGAAAACGAATTACCAGTTGATGTAATTCCGCTTTTTGAAACAGTTGACGATTTAGAAAATGCAAGTGATGTAATGCGTACTTTATACACCAATAATACATACAGATACCATTTATCGAAAAGGAAAAACAAACAAACTATTATGTTAGGTTTTTCTGACGGAACAAAAGATGGTGGTTATTTAATGGCAAATTGGGGAATTTTTAAAGCGAAAGAAGCGCTTACAAAAATCTCCAGAGAGTTTGATATTGAAGTAATTTTCTTTGATGGACGAGGAGGACCACCTGCAAGAGGAGGAGGAAAAACGCATCAATTTTATGCTTCTTTAGGACCAACTATTGAAGACAAGGAAATTCAATTAACCATTCAAGGACAGACTATTAGTTCTAATTTTGGAACGTTAAATTCTTCTCAATATAATTTAGAACAATTAATAAGTTCAGGAATTAAAAATGAAGTTTTTACCAAAGATCAATTAAATGATGCTCATAGAACAATCATTGATGATTTAGCAAAAACAAGTTATAAAACTTATGTTGATTTTAAAAATCATCCACAGTTTTTACCTTATTTAGAGCAAATGAGTACCTTAAAATACTATGCAAAAACCAATATTGGTAGTAGACCAAGTAAACGTTCAAATTCTGATACGTTAGATTTTTCTGCTTTAAGAGCCATTCCTTTTGTAGGAAGTTGGAGTCAATTAAAACAAAACGTTCCTGGTTTTTATGGAGTTGGAACTGCTTTAAAAAAGTACGAAGATGCCAACAGATTTGATGAGATTGTTGAGTTTTATAACGCTTCAGATTTCTTAAAAACACTGTTAGAAAACAGTATGATGAGTTTGACAAAATCTTTCTTTGGATTAACTGCTTATATGGCTGATGACGAAGTTTTTGGAGAATTCTGGACATTAATTCACGAAGAATATAAAACGACGAAACGTTTATTATTAAAATTAGCAGGTCATACAGTGTTGATGGAAAATCATCCTGTTGGAAAAGCATCTATTGAAATTAGAGAAAGTATTGTTTTGCCATTGTTAACCATTCAACAATATGCATTAAAGAAAATTCAAGAATTACAAAAATCTGCAGGCAATGAAGCTGAAATTGAAATTTTTGAAAAAATGGTCATGCGTTCTTTATTCGGAAATATAAATGCTAGTAGGAATTCTGCTTAGAAGTTTTATCGACATTAAAAATATAAAATGCAATCTAAATTTAGGTTGCATTTTTTTGTTGGTTTAAACAATTTATAAAACATTGAATTCTCCTTCATTTTAAGTTTATGTTAATATGGTTATGTATAACTTTTGTTACAAATGAATATTATATTTAAAACCCGATCAATTTCTCTAAAACTCAAAAACAATTTCGCTATTGCTTACATGAACTTTATTTTTCTCTTTCCAAATATTTTTATCTGAATCGCCAACTTTTACAGTATAAGTAACTAAATCATCAAACACTTTAGGTTTAAATGTATTTTCATTTATTTTTAAAGAATATACTAATTCATTTAATTCTTCATTAATAATTTTAACAACTGGTTTGTTAATATTCTTAAATTTAATCTCTGGCAAATATGCTTTTGCTTTTCTTGCATAATTATCCTTTTGAGCAATTGTTATTGGCCAACCAGGATATTGACTATTTTTTTCTGTAGGATCTACAAAACGAGGCCAGCATTCTGTTTTTATGGTTCTTCCTTTTTTATTAAAAGTAACCAATCCAAAACCTACAGCTCTATTATGAAGCACTTTTGGCTCTTTGTTTATATTTTGAGGATTTGCTACTGCTAAAACAGACATTTTATTACCAAAACCATCAAAATGATTTCCTTTATAAACAGGGTTTTCTATTGTGTGATTTGTACTATCTACATTAGGCCAAAAACGACGAGGCCATAAATTATTAATTGCTGGTCCTGCAAAAGCAAAACCACTATCTGCATGCTCATCTAAACCATACTGA
Source organism: uncultured Polaribacter sp. (assembly GCA_963977615.1). Classification (GTDB taxonomy): domain Bacteria; phylum Bacteroidota; class Bacteroidia; order Flavobacteriales; family Flavobacteriaceae; genus Polaribacter. Next base: position 45,778 of record CAXBPL010000005.1, read on the forward strand.
ATAAATGAAGCTAAATGCTGATCTCCTGCAATATGAAAAGCAAATCCTTTTCTAATAATTTCTACAGCTTTATCCCTTTTTTTAGATGGCCAACCATTAGAATCCATATCCACAGTTGCTCTATCTCCTTTAATATATTCTCCTTTTTCAGGAATTTTTAATGAAGGAATTACTGCACCTGTTTTTGAACCCTTTGGAAGTGTAGCTACAGTAGCAAAGTTAGTTTGTGATAAAACTGCTTTCATTTCTGTATCATCAGACCAATCTTCTACCCAGTTTTCTAAAAACTCTTCTTGTCTTTTACCTAATAATTCTGCTTCTAAATTTTTATAGTTTTTAATATCAAAATCATCACTCATAATCCAACCATTCTTAACTTGTGCTTCTTTTGGTAAAACATGTAATGGAGATGATTTAAATTTTCTATCTTCTAAAATTGCAAAGCTTATTCCTGCATAATTCCATTTTGTATAATAAACAGAAATATTTTGTTTTACAGGAGTATTATCATAAGGATCTGGTAAATGGCTAGTTTGTGTAAACTGTACCATGTTTACCCAGTCTGCACTCATTTTATAACCTCCACTATCTTGAGAAAAAGCTCCAAAACCTTTAGAGTTATCTGCTTTCTTACCAGATTCTCCCCAAATATTTCCATGATACATATCATGATCATCAGGGATAATGGCACATGGTTTGTGTCTAAAAATTTCTCTATAAGACCAACCAAACATATACCATTTTCTTAAATAATCTAAACACCTTTTATCATAATCTCCTGTATACTGTGCTCCAAAACCTCCAGTTCCTTCATAAAACTGATCTCCCAAAAACATGATAATATCTGGTTGTAATTTAGAAACAGATTCATAAACATCTGCATCAGGAAAACCATAATGTGCATTACAACTAAAAACTGCTGCTTTAATACTTTCTTCTTTTATAGGTTCTGTAGCAATAGTACCCATAAACTCAAAAGTTTCGACACCTTTTTTTAGAGGTAATGTTACTACTATTTTATAAGGAATATCAGATTTACTATTCCAGTTTTCTATAGAAAAATTAATAGCTCTACCTTCACTCGTAATTGTTTTAGTTTGTACAGTATTCCAGCTATTATTTCTTTTAAATTGCAATTCTACTTTGTGCCCAATAATGTTTTCTATAGGAGATAATTGAGCTGTTAATTTTAATTTGTTTTTATGTAAAGTATATTGTGCAAAGTTTATTGGACCAAAAAAATGATTTTCTTCGAATTTTAAGTCTTCAGAGGTAATTGCCCAATCAGAAAATTTAGCAGCTTGTTTTGTTGCTATATTTTCTTTTAGTTTTCCAGGTACATCAGCAAGAATAGAAAAGTTACCTGTTAGATTTTTATCTTCTACAATAAACTCTTTTTCTTTTAAAAAGTATTCATTTGTAATTGTATTTATAACACTTACTTTTAATTGATAATTGGTTGAATTTGGTGTAGCTTCAATTACTAATTGATATTTTTTTGGAATTTCTGTAAGCTTGGTTTTATAAATTTCTTGCCCTACTTTTAAATTACCATTATTGGTTAAACCAACATCAAAACCTTTCCCAAAAACTGCTGCAGATCTATAATCTTCATAAGGCCCTTTAGCACCTAATCTTAAGCCAATACAAGCTTTTGGCAAATTCTTGATTTCGTCATTTAAAACCTCAACATAAATACTAGTTGTAAATGCAATTAATCCTTTTGGTTTTTGAATAGGTAGTAAATGTAAATTTCTGTTTTTTCCAGTGAAATCACATATTACAGAACCATCTTTAATAATCCAATCTTGTAAGCGGTTTCCCCAATATATTGGGCCAACCCATTTCATATCTGGCCAGTTTGCCCAATCTGATTTATAAGTTACCCCTTTTTTGTATTGCCAAGTTTTTGATGATGCACATGAATATAATGTAGGACATAAACTAGGAATTAATCCACCTAAAACAATTGTTTTTAAATATTTTCTTCTATCCATATTTAATATAATTATTTTATATCTATGTAGTTTTTATTTAACTCTTTAGGCACAGGTGCATTTGTTTTTCTTCTCCATTCTTTTAACTCAGAATAAAGCTCTTTTACTTTTTTAGGGTTTTCTTTTGAAACATTATTTTTCTCTTGAATATCTTTCTCTAAATTATATAACTCTAAAGCTCCATCTTCAAAATATTCATGTAATTTCCATTTCCCTTTTCTAATAACACTTCCTGGTCTTGTTCTAAATAAAGAATCTCTTGCTTGTTCTTTTTTTGAATTAACTTTTTGTAAATAAATAGGAAAATGCCAAAAAAGCGCTCTTTCTTCTATAGCCCTATCCTCAACTAAAAATGGTAATAATGATACACCATCTAAACTGTATTTTTCTTTATCATTTACAACATCTAAAAGTGTTGGATAAATATCTAAGCCAGTAATTGGTGTATCTGTAATTTTAGGATTTCTTATTTTTTTAGGCCATTTTATTAAAAACGGAACCCTAATTCCACCTTCATAATAGCTACCTTTTCCTCCTCTAATAGGAGCTTGAGAGGAAACACTTGCTAAACCTCCATTATCTGAAGTAAAAATAATTAAAGTATTTTCTTCTAATTTTAGTTCTTTTAATGTTGCTAATATTTTACCTACATTGGTATCCATATTTTCAACCATTGCTCCATATTTTGCATTAAAACGAGCATCATTTTTTACTTTATCTGTGTACTTTTTAACTAAATTTTGTTTTCCTTGAAGTGGTGTATGTACTGTAAAATATGGTAAGTATAAAAAAAATGGATTTTTCTTATTTGTAGCGATAAAGTTTATAGCTTCATTTGTAATTCGGTCTGTTAAATACTCACCTTTAGGGCCATCTTTTAACGCTTTATTTTTATATGGACTAAAGTATGATTTTGGGTGTCCTGCTGTAGAACCAGCAATATTAATATCAAAACCTTGAGTTTTAGGGTTATTACTTAAATGCCATTTTCCCATGGTTGCAGTAACATAATTATTTTTTTGAAGCGCTTCACCAATTGTAACATAACTTTCTTCTAGAATCGTTGTGTTTTTTGTGGGTACTAATTTTCTAGTATGTGTTTTTCCTCTTTCTGATGAACCTACAGTATAAATACCATGTCTTGGTGTATTTAATCCAGAAATAATACATGCTCTACTAGGAGCGCAATTTGCTGCTGATGCATAAGCGTTTGTAAAAACAATACTTTCTTTTGATAGTTTGTCTAAATTTGGAGTTTCATAAATAGGATTTCCCATAAAAGCTAAATCTCTCCATCCTAAATCGTCTACTAAAATAAAAACAATATTTGGTTTATTTTTTTTTAAGCTTTCTGTTTGAGCTGAAGAACTACTTACAAAAAGTACAAGTAAAATAAGTAATGATTTGTAAACCTTTTTTTGAAAATTCATATAAATTGAAAATTATTCTATTAAAAAAATACAGATTAAAAAAACATGAAATAAAAAGTAAAATTAATTAGCTTTTATTATTTTAAAGGTTGAGATTTTTTTTTGATCTGCTACATTAACAAAGTATACACCATTAGCCAATTTACTCATGTCTAATTTAATATCATTATCATTTACTTTGCTATATTTTACAAGAAAATCTTGACCATTAATATTGTAAATATTCAATTTTAAATTTTTAGAAAAATTTGTTTTTGAGGTAATATTTAGAATATTTTTAACTTTATTCGGGTATACTTTTAATTCGTTTTTTTCAATTACTAAACCTGTTACTTTTAAGGTTTCACCAGCCATTACTTTTGTAATTTCTGAAGCTGATAATTCTTTTGAATACAACCTTACATCATCTAATTGACCTCTCCAATAATAATTACTAGAATAACTTGCAGCACCTATTCTTATATTTTCTAATGTGTTATCTGTATTTATGACAGTGCTTTCGGAATTATACGAATCTTCAGAATCTGATTGATTTGCATAATAAACACCATCTATATAAATTTTAATATCACTTAATTTATTACCATCATTTGGATTATAAGTAACTGTTATATGACGCCAAACATCGTTATCCAAACGTGTTACAGAAGAATCATCATTTTGCACATTACTTGCTCCTCCTTCTACTCTAATATTGCCATTTTCTACCATCACATTAAACATAGCTCCAGAGGTGTTTTTCCCCCAAGAAAGAATAGTTTTTCTAGTTCCTATAGTGGTTGTTTTAATCCATGCTGTAACTGTTCTTTCTTCATTATTAGCAATCCCTTTATGACTATTAAAAAGATATGATGTTGAACTTTCAGGAGCATTATATGCTGCATTAGAAACTCCGTTTTTATCAATTGTATAACTAGGTGTAAAACTACCTTCAGCACTTAAATTTCTTGCATAGGGAGAATCATCTTTTAATGAATTATTAAAATTATATTGAAATTGTAAATGACCAGTAGCATCGTTTTCTGTAACTGTTATATAACTTTCTATTTCTTTAATGTTTGACCCTGCACTGTTTGTTGTTTTTAATGTTGTTTTAAAAGTTCCAACTTCAGAATATGAAATTACAGGATTTTGCAAATCACTTGTTGCTGGAGTTCCTCCTTCAAAAGTCCATTCCCAAGTTAATGGATTTTCTGTTGTTGCATCAATGTAATTAATAGCATTTCCTTTAAATACTGATGTTTTATCTGAAGTAAAACTTGTTTTGGGAGCTATTATCTGAACATCATTTAATGCTGATCTCCAAAAACCTCTTCCGTCTGTAGAAATTGTTAAAATACTTTCCTTTCTTGTTTGTCCGTAAAAAATATCCATACCAGAAACTCTAATTGCTGGTAATCCTTTAGAATAATCGATCCAAGTATTTAAGGTTGCATCTTTGTAATAAACACCTACATCTGTACCAACATAAATACCTTCGTCACTAGATTTATCATACACCATTTCTAACAATGCAATACCTGGCAAACCCGAAGAAATATCTGTCCAAGAATTCCCTTTATTAATGGATTTAAAGATTTTATTCCCCAAAAGAATATAAACAATATTATCGTTTGTAGGATGTGTAGCTATGTCTTGAACTCTTCCTGTAAAAGGCAATGCTACCTCACTAAAAGTTGGTGATGCACTTCTAACATTATCAGATCTGTAAAATTTACTATCCTCTCTTGCTACATACATTATATTATGATTTGCATCAGATTGTTCTATTTTTTGAATTTTAGAACTTCCAGAAAAACTTGAAATTTTATCCCAAACTTGACTATTATTTGCTGTTCTTGCATTGTTAATTCTTTCTACTTGAAGAAGTCCGACAAACAAAGTGTTTACATCACTTTTATCTACAACACCTGTTCCTGTATACAAACCACGATCTGCTGTAGAAGGATTAATTCTTTGAAAAGACATCCCTCCATCTGTAGAACGACTTATTTTTTCATATTTAAAATGATAGGCATAAGTGTCATCAGAATAATCAAATAAAACTGTTGCTTCATCACCTCCCCAAGGAGAATACCATTTGCCATTTTTGTTTAATTTTATGCCACAATGAAAAGTTCCTCCTGCAACATTAGATTTATTTTGCTGGCTTTGAGTACATTCCCAAACCTCTGCAATTGGCAAACCATCTGTTATCATCACAAACTTATTAGTGTCATTTAAATAATAAATTCCACCATCATTTAAAGCATATAATTTGTTATTTAAAGGAGAATACGCCCAAGAAAGTTGGTCTAAATGTAAACCATGACCACTTGGAGTTACATTATCAAAAGATTGACTCCAATTTACACCTCCATCTGTAGACTTCCAAGATTTTACACCACCTGCATACATTAAATTAGGGTTAACAGGATCTACTACTATAAATAAATTATAATTTGGCTGACCTCTAGAAATAGTCCCATCAAGATTATAACCTGTTATACAAGGAGTTGTTCCTGATTTCTTAGTAAAACTAGTTCCTGAATTTGTAGAAACGTATACACCATCAAATGAATCTTGACCTAAATGATCTCTTGCATTTATAACATAAACATTGTTAGGAGCTGCTGGTGTTACTGCAATTTTCATAAAACTCCCTCTAGTAAAAGCTGTCTCATTTTCTGTCCATGTAATTCCACCATCTTCAGATTTAAAAAATTGGGAAGAGCTTCCATTTGTGCCAGCATAAAATATTAAAGGATTTGTTGGATGTTGTACTATTTCTTCGACATCTGTTGTAGATAATACTTGTGTAAAAGTTGCGCCACTATCTGTAGATCTATAAATTCCTGTTTGTGAACCTGCAATTATTATAGCGTCATCATCGCTTTTAATTGCTAAAGCTTTAATTTTTCCTGAAGTTAAAGTAGTAGAAGCCCAATTAATTCCTCCATCTTTTGTTTTTAAAACTCCAGTATTTGTACCAATAATAATACTATTTGGGCTTGATGCTATAACTTTACTAATATATACTTCTTGTGTTAGATGGTCTGTAAGTGGAACCCAGTTTTCTCCACTATCTGAAGTTTTAAATAAACCTCCTTTAAAGGTAGAAACATAAAATGTATTTTCATCTGTAGGATGAAATGCAATATTCTTAACTCTACCTCCATCTCTAACAGCTCCATCTTTTCTAGGACCAACTTTTAAAGGTCCATAATTATACCAATTACCAAACTGTTCTAAATTTGCATTGCTTCTAATTCTTTGAAATTCATTTCGAACATCTTTTGCTGAAATTACATTTCCATAAATATCTAATCTTTTAGAATTAATAGCATACCATTGTTCAAATTGCTTAGATCTATCACCTTTATGATGTGTATGGGTTTTCCAATAATTATCGAAAGACTCTCTAAGTTCTGCCATATTTACTGATGGTTGTTCCATCATTTCTATCCAAATTGGATGCTCTACTTCTGAACTAGTTTTCTCTTTATTACAGCTAAAAATCGCTAAAGTTATAGTTACTAAAAATATTAATTTTTTAATATTTTTCATCAATTATTCTTTAACATTTAATAATCCAGATTCAATTAATGGAATTCTAAATCTCTCTGAAACTGCATCTTTATGTTCTCTTTTGAAAATAGCTGCAGCTTTCTCTAAAATTTCTGGGTTTTGTAACGCTACATTATTAGATTCTGTTGGGTCTAGTGCTAAATTGTATAACTCTAAAGTTGGTTCTTTCTTGTTTTTTAAATTCTGTCTAACAATTTTCCAATCTCCCATTCTTATTGCTACTTGCCCTCCATATTCTGGGTATTCCCAATACAAAAAGTCATGTTTTTTTTGTGTTGATTCACCTAAAAGAGTTGGTAAAAAACTAATTCCGTCATTTTCTGGTTGCTTAAATCCAGTAATATCAGAAAGCGTTGCCATAACATCATATTGAGAAGAAATTAAATCTGATTTTGAATTTGGTTTAATTTTTCCTGGCCAACTTGCAATCATAGGAACTCTAATTCCTCCTTCATAAACAAAACCTTTTGCTCTTCCATATTTTTCATCAAACTGCGCAGAGCTATTAAAGAATTCGCCATCTGTTCCTCCAGTATAGGTTACCCCATTATCTGAAGAAAAAATAATTATTGTATTTTCATAAACCCCTTGTTCTTTAAGTTCTTTAATTAATCTACCTACATTTTCATCTAAATAAGAAATCATTGCAGCATAACCTGCTCTTGGGTTTTTATGAGGGTAGTAACTTTTTTGACCTAAGTAAGGTGTTTCATCTCCGAATTTTTTAATATAATAATCTACCCATTTTTTTGGAGCTTGAATTGGGTTATGTGGCAAAGGTGTTGCCCAGTAAAAAAAGAATGGTTCCTCTTTATTATCTGAAATAAAATTTATCATTTTATCATATAATAAATCTGGCACATATTCATTTAAAGTATATTCCTTGTAGCTTTCTTCATCATTAATATCTGCATCTTTTGCTAATTTTTTAGATGGTCTTATAGTATCGTTTTTTAAATGATATTTATGTTCATTTTCATATAAATGAACTGGGTAATAAGTGTGTGCTTGTCTTTGGCAGTTATATCCGAAGAAATAATCGAAACCCATTTTTGTTGGTAAGGCATCTGTATGTGGAGCTCCTAAACCCCATTTACCAATCATACCTGTTTTGTATCCTTTTTCTTGAAGTAATTTAGGAAATAATATTGTTGAAGTTGGTATTGGTCTTTGCCCCTCTAAAGTAGAATCTTTAATTACTTTTCCATAGTTCCAAACATCACCACGTTCGTTCCATTCATCATTTCCTCTAATATAAGAATGCCCTGCATGCTTTCCTGTTAACAACATATATCTTGCAGGCGCACAAACAGGTGCTCCAGAGTAATGTTGAGAAAACATCATTCCATTTTTAGCTAAAGCATCAATATTTGGAGTTTCAATTTTTTCTTGTCCATAAACACCTAACTCACCATATCCTAAATCATCGGCTAAAATGTATATAATATTTGGTTTCTTTTTATCGTTTTTATTTAATTCTTTTTTAGAATTATTACAAGAAAACAAAAGAATTGAAAAAGCTATTAAAATTATATTTTTAAAAGATGTAAACATTGGCTATGTGAATTATAGTTGTATTAAAATTAAGATATTAAGTAATTATTAAAAAAAAAAGAAACTCATTTTATACCAAAAAATGCATTAAAACAAGTTTCTTTAATTCACTAAAATAATACTAATTCAAATCAAATAATTATTGTTTGTAATATGAATTAAGTTGGGGGATTTTATCGTGTTTTTATTCTTGAGCTATTGCAGAAATTTGTTCTTTGATTAAAACAATATCTAAAATAGTTACATCATCTAATTCCCCAATAAATGGATAGTTAGAATATATTGCAAAACCTATTCTTACATCACTTCCAGAATCTGTATTAATAACAGTAGTTGCTGAATTATATGAATTTCCTGCTTCGTCTGGTGTTCCTGGATCTAATTCACCATCAATATATATTTTTATATCAGATAATTTATCTCCATCTGTAGGGTCGTATGTTATTGCTAAGTGATGCCATTTTCCATCATTTAATCCGTTCCTTGAAGATCTTAGGTTAGATGCACCAGCTTCAATTCTAACACGATCGTTTTCTATCATTACAGTAAACATTTTTCCTGAAGCATTTGTACCATAGGAAAGTATCGTTTTTCTAGAGGTTCCTGTATCTGTTTTAAATCTTGCCATAATAGTTCTTGTACTTGTACCAGTAACGCCTTTGTATGTAGGAATACTTAAAAACTGATCTTTTGTAGCTGGAGATAACCATGCGCTTTCGCTTAGACTATTTCTATCATTCACATAAGTTGGTTCTCCATAATTAGAAACTGCTGTTATACCATTACTTCCATCATCATTTAAGTTTTTATCAAAATGATATAAAGATATAAATGGTATTGGTTTTCCTTCTACAGTAATATAATTCTCTAAAACTATTTCATCTGCACCTTCATCATTTCTAACTTTTAGTATAACACTATAAACTCCAGGTACATTAAAAGTTGCTTCTACATTTTTCTGATTACTTTGAGTATTGTCTGCTCCACCTATATACCAAGACCATAAATAAGGTTCGTTTGTAGATGTATCAGTAAAAGAAATTGTTTCTCCTTCTGTTATATTAGTACCAGAAGCTGTAAAAGAAGCTTTTGGTAAAAAATCTGGATTAACACTGATATCTTTTTGATAACCATCATCACTTGTAGTGCAACTAGCAATAAAAATTGCAGTTGCAAAAAGCAAAAAGATTTGTTTTATATTAATTTTTATTAATGTATTCATTTGATTCATTTTTAGTTTAATAGTTTAAATTACCAATCTGGATTTTGTGTCAATTCAGGGTTTAAAACTAATTCGTTAGAAGGAAGTGGAAAAAGGTAGTAATAATCTTCAAATACAGGTGGCGTACCTAAAACAGTTTGTACAAAACCTTCTGGAGCACCATCTTTAATAGGCACTCTATTGTTTTGACTTGCAGCAGTAATATATCTTCCCAACTTTGCTTCTGTTACATAATTCATTTTTTTCCAACGTCTTAAATCTTCTCTTCTATAACCTTCTGCCAAAAGTTCTACAGCTCTTTCTCTACGAATTTCCCATAAAACAGGATCTACACTAGCATCTCTAGTTGGATCAAAATCAGAACCAATAGAAGAAACTATCATTGGAACAACATCTCCACGAACTCTAAGTTTATTTATTGTTTGATCTGCCACTGTTTGATTAAATTCTCCTAATTCAAATTTTGCTTCAGCATAGTTTAATAAAACTTCTCCAATTCTAAAAATTGGTGCATCTGCAAAATCTCTAGAAGAAAAACCTGTATTTAATTCATTGTAATGTTTCCAAACTCTGTAACCAGAAAATGTTCTATTAAAACCAGCTACTGAATTTTGATTAAAATTAGGAACTCTTGAAACTACATTTCCTCTCCAATTTAAATCTGGTAAAACCTTACCTAAATTATGACTAATTGCCTCTAATTTAGGAAACCACTCTGCGTCTGCAGGATTGCTTGTTGCTTGCCAAGTTGTATTTGTTAACCTTGTAACAAAATAGGGTGGTGGTGTAGAATACAATAATCTTTTATCTCTATTTCTAAATTCTGCAAATGTCTCATATCCTTCAAACTGTGTATTTGATGGGTTTGTAACTGGCATCCCATTTTTAGTTAAGAATTTATCAACGCCTTTTCTTGTAATATCCCAAGTTGAGTTTGATGCTCTAAATGTTGTAGACATATTAGAATAATTTTCTAATTCGTTATATTCTTTGTAAAGAATAATTCCAGCAACACCACTTAAAGATTCACTGTTTTGTAATTGATCAAAATTTGGGTGCAATGCACTAAATTCATTAATCAATTTTTCTGAAGCAACTTTAGAAGCATCTAAATACGCGTTTTCTCCTCCAAGTGTATGGTATTTTCTCCAAGTTCCTTCAAAAAGACCAAATCTAGAAATTAAAGCATTTACCACACTTTTATCTACAAATCTCTTTTCTTGAGAACCTAAATCATCTTTTATATGAGCTTCAGCCCAAATTAAGTCTCTTAGAATATTAGCTGCTAGTTCATCTCTTGGTGTTTTTGAACCATATAATTCTGGAGATATATCTGTTACAACTTCTTCTAACCAAATAACAGAACCATATGTTTTTAGCAATTCAAAATAGTTAAACGCTTTGAAAAAATACCCAACACTTAACCAATGGTCTTTATCTGTTTGTGATAAATCTGAATTTGGAACATTCTTTAACAATAAGTTACAATCTCTTATTTCACTATATGCCTGAGTGTAAACCTCATCTGTTGAAGGTACAGTAACTCTACCCCATATATACGCATTTCCATTAGTTTCTGTTCCCTTTTGAATTAAGTCTGCACCAGCTTCACGATCTAATCCATAACCAGATCCAGGTCTTAAATCTCCACCAATTCTGTTTGCTTCATTATGAGCTTCAAACATTTCATAAAATTGTAATGAAAATGCTTGTACAGAGTTATTAGTACTAAAAGTATTTATTTCCGCAAGCTCATCTTGTGGTAATTTATCTAAAAAGTCATCGTTACAACTTGCCAAAGCTAGCAAGAGAAATGAATATAGTAAGGTGTTTTTTATATTTCTCATTATATTATTTTTTAAAAAGTTAATTGAACCCCTAAAGCAAAGTTAGATTGAATTGGGTATGAACCATCTGAATTAACATCTGGTGTAATTCCTTTTGGAAGTTTATGAAAAGTATGAAGGTTTTCTCCACTCACAAATAATCTTACTTTATCCAAGTGAATTCTATCTAACACTGGTTCTGGTAATGTGTACCCTAAAGTTATATTATTAATTTTCAGATAGGATGCGTCTCTTAAGTATTTTGTTTGAACTCTTTGGTTACTACCATAATTACCTCTATCTCCTGCACCTGCTCCAAACATTCTTGGATAAAAAGCATCTTGATTTTCTGGTGTCCAGTAATCTAGTTGATGTTTAAATACATCATCGAATTGGCTTCTATAAGGGAATCCTTTTGATCCTGTTATATTTCTATCTCTTTTACCAACACCACTTAGCGCAAAAGCAAAATCGAAGTTTTTATAACTAGCATATCCATTTATACCAAAAATATACTGTCTTCTACTATTCCCTATTATTTTTACGTCTCCAGCATTTTCTAAGGTATTATTACCATCAGTAATAACTCCATCTCCATCCAAATCTTTATATTTTACATCTCCTGGATAAGGTACATGACTATCTTCAAAAGTTACAACTCCTGAATTTAACTGTCTATTTGGTCCATTTAAATTTGCATCTAAAGTTCCAGTTACAAAATCATCTACTGTATAATAACCATCAGTTTCATAGCCCCAAATCTCACCAACTTCTCTACCTACGTAATATTGTCCTAATAGACCTGCTGGATTATCAAACTTTGTTATTTCTGTTTTATTATTAGAAATATTTGCATTTACTCCATAAGAAAAACCATTTACATTATCTCTCCAACCTAATGAAAGTTCCCAACCTGTTGTTTCTAAATCTCCTGCATTTGTTCTTGGTGCTCCTGTACCCAAGACTGCTGGTAAAGCAGCGCCTGGAATTAACATTCCAATTGTTTCGTTTTTATAAACTTCAGCTTTAGTTGTTAGTCTGTTTTTAAGAAATGCTGTCTCAATTCCAACATTTGTTTTTCTTACTGTTTCCCAAGTTAATGAAGGGCTAACTAATGCACCAGACTCTATTGTAGTAGCTCTAATACCAGATTCATTCAAAAACCAAGTTTCTCTTGGACTCCATGTAGAAATATAAGGATAATTCTGTGGTATGTCTTGATTACCAATTTCACCATAAGAACCAAATAATTTTAGTAATGACAACCATTCTACATTTTCTAAAAAGCTCTCTTTTTTAATATTCCAAGCTGCAGATGCAGATGTAAATAACCCATAACGATCACTTATTGGAAATTTAGAAGAACCATCATATCTAATATTTCCTTCTAAGAAATATTTTTCTTTATAATCGTATTTTATATTACCAAAATAACCTAACACAGCTGTTTCAGAAAAGAAATCTCCACCTTCTGTTGTTCCAATAGCTGCATCTATAAAAGGTACATCTGTAGATAACAAGTTTAATCTTCTTACGTTAAAGCCGTTAAAAAATGATTCTTCATTGTTTATACCTGCTTTTAATTTTATATTATGATTTTCTGAAATACTAAATTTATAATCTACAAAAAAGTTTAAGGTTGTATCTTCAAACTCACTAAAAGATTTATTAACACTTGTTAAATCTGGATTGTTATTATTAATACCAAACTGAGCCGAATCGACCGTTAACAATTGTATATTTTGCGAAACACTTTTAGTTGTTCCTCTTTCGTAAGTAAATTCTCCAGAAAACTTTAAATTTTTAATTGGCTCAAACTCTAGCTTTTGAAACATACGCAACACATCTGTGTTAACAATTGTATGTGGTAATAAACGCTCTAAATTATCAGGAGAATCAAATGGAAGTTCTCTACCATCATCTAAAGTAAAATATCCTGTTGGTACATAAACAGGCTCATTAACAGCTCTATCATAACTTCCTATAGGATTCGATCTTTCACTTTTTCTATAAAAAATATTCGTAGTAGACTTTAAGTTCTTAGTTAAATCTGTATTTAAAAATGCATTTACATTGTACTTTTTATAACTATCATTATCTGTTACAATAATTCCATCTTCATCACTATAACTTGTAGAAACTCTATAGGATGTTTTTTGACTACCTCCACTAAAATCAAAATCGTGTCTTTTAATAACACCATTACTACCTAATAATTGTTGTATTGGGTTCTCTTCTCTTAATGAATATATATAACCATCTGCATCTAAAACTCTTCCTTCTGGATAATTCCCTGGGTTTACTGCATAATCATCTAAATAGTTAGACCATGTTTCTACATTTTGATTGGTAAAATATCTATTTACACCAACATCTTGCAAAAGGTTTACAAAATCTCTAACCGTTCCTTTTTCTGGTAATTGTTGTGCTTTAGAAAAACTAATTGTATTTCTATAATTAAACTTAACCCCCTGATCTCTACTTGGTTTTTTTGTTGTTATTAATATTACACCCCAAGCACCTTTTGCTCCATAAATTGATGCTGCTGCAGCATCTTTTAAAATAGATACACTTTCTATATCATTTGGGTTAATATCATTTAAACTTACCTCCACATTATCTAATAAAATTAAGGGTGGTGTTGCTTGGTTTATATTACCAAAACCTCTTAATTCTATAGAGGTACTATTTACTCCTGGCTGTCCACTAGAAGTTGTTACCTGCAAACCTGCTGCTACTCCTTGCAGAGCAGAACTTGCATCTGTAATTGGTCTATCACCAATAATTTTCCCAAGTTTTACATTCGTAACAGAACCACTAATACTAGATTTTTTCTCAGAACCAAAACCCACCACTATAATCTCATCTAACATTTGCGAATTAGGGGATAACTTCACAGAAATTGTAGTTTGAGAACCTATTAAAATTTCTTTAGTATCATAGCCCATGTATGTGAAAACTAGAATATCTGTTGGTTTTGCATTCATTTTGAATTTTCCATCAAAATCTGTAGTATTTCCACTAGAACTGCCTTTGATCATAATAGACGCTCCAGGCAAAGGACCTCCAGTTTCATCTAATACTGTTCCAGTAATGGTTTTTGTTTGACCACTTACAGAGTAAGTTATCAAGAGCAAAGCCAAAAACAGTTTCTTAAAAATTTGCTGTTTCATAAATTAGTTGATTATTGGTTATTGATTATTGATTATTTAGTTTCTAATTTGTAAAAAATCGGATCATGCTAAGATTAGTAAGTATCTTTTATCCAATTGTATGGTTTACGCTTAATCCAGTTTCCTCTCGTAAAATCTGGAAAATCTTGTGGTTCACCATTATTTTCTATAGATAATTCTGATAAAGGAGTTATTGCACTCCAAGCAGCAGCATCATAAGCATCCATTGGTGGAGCTATATTTTGTTTAGCAGATTCTACAAAAGCATTTATTACAAAAAAGTCCATGCCTCCATGTCCTGATCCCATTGCTTTTTCTCCATATTTTTTCCATAATGGATGATCGTATTTTTCTAACCACTCTTTAGAATCGTCCCAACGATGTGGCTTTTTAGATTTACCTTCTATATAAATTCTATCTCCATCTTTTTCCCATAAACCGTTACTTCCTTGAACTCTGAATCCTAATGAATAGGGTCTTGGTAAATTACAATCGTGTGTAACAATTATTGTTTCTCCATTTGCGGTTTCTATTGTTGAAGTAATAACATCTCCTTGCTTAAATTTTAATTTTGCATTTGGATGATTTTCTCCTCCATTTTTAACAATATAATCGTGTAAGCCAACTCCTTTAGATGCATTTGCTGTTAATGATAAGAAACGATTTCCTCTGTTTACATCACTCATTACAGCTATTGGACCAACACCATGAGTTGGATAAACATCTGCATTTCTTAACAAAGAATGTTGTGTTCTCCAAGCAGATTCTGAAATACCTTTTTCACCAAATTCAACACCTTTACCATATGCTGTTTTACCATCATTTAATTTTACAAAACGCAAATCATGTTGATAACCACATCTAAAGTGCACAAGCTCTCCAAATACATTTTGCTTTACCATATTTAATACTGCTAAAACATCTCTTCTATAGTTAACATTTTCTAAAATCATTAAATGACTTCCTGTCTGCTCATGGGTATTTACCAAATCCCAACATTCTTCCATAGTATTTGCTGCAGAAACCTCTAAACCTGTATACTTACCAGCCAACATACTATCTTTGGCCATGCGTGTGTGCCACAACCAAGGTGTTGCAATTATTACTGCATCTACATCTTTTAAATCTAAAAGATTTTTGTAATCATAATCATTTTCTCCAAATACTTTTGGCTTAGGCTCACCTGCTTTATCAATTCTATCTAAAGCTATCGAAATCCTTTTAGGATCTATATCACAGATTGCAGTAACCAAAACATCTTCTCTTGATAAAACATTATTTAAATGGTTTGTACCACGTAAACCGACACCTATTAATCCAACTTTTAGTTTATCTTTTTTCTTATTTAAAGATGTACCAAATGTTAAGTTTGGCATCATTGTTAATCCTACTCCAGCAATTGCTGATTTTTTAATAAAGTTTCTTCGTGTGCTCATTCTTTTTTTTTAAAACTATAACACAAATAAATTACTGTGTGTTTACAAAATTGTTATTATTATATTATTAATAGAGGAGGTTTTTTTAGCAAAGAATACCTCTGTTTTATTCAAATGATATGCTCTGACGAATATGACTACTATAAATAATAATTTTAACACCCTATTGTAAAAAAGGTTTAGATAAGGGCTATTAATCATTTAACGTTTATATTTTTTTTAATACTTGTAAATATGTAAATTTGAATAAGACCTTTCTTATAAATACAAAAATCAATAACTCTTTTTATGTACTTTAAAAAAAACGCAAAAAAATATAAAAAATTAATTCCCATTTTTTTTTATGTTTTTATTACTTTTTTTGGATATGGTCAAGAAAAATCTAATTTTATAAAGCTAGATAAAACTTTTGCTAGCAACTCAAATATTATTGAAGACCAATTAGGCTTTATTTGGACTGTAGGTAAAAATGAATTTTACAAGTATGATGGTTATAGTTTTAAAAACATTTCATTTCAAAGTATTTTTGGGAAAGACTATACAACAGATAGTGAGTTTTTACTGGCTAAAGATGGGAAAAATAATATTTGGATTTCATCATTTAATGGAGAGTTAACTAAAATTGGATCAAATGGCAATATTACTTCTTTTAAAGAGAAACTATCAGTCAATAAAACTCCAATACAAATAACATCAATAAACTCTAAAAATGATGATGTTTGGTTTGGATCTGTAAACGGGATTGTTTTTAAACATAATTTAAAAACTTCAAAGATAGATAGTATTGTTAGTTTACCTAAAATTAATGGTTTAACACAAGAAATTATAAGTTTAGCCTTTACGAACTCAGATTTAATATGGGTTAGTACTGTTAACGGAAAAATTTATAAATACTCTCCAACAACAGATACGTTAACAAGTTTAAAAACGCCTTTAATTAACAATTCGCAAAGCATTAAATTAACTAATGATAAAAAAAATTGTCTGTGGATAGCTACTGAATTACAAGGATTAATTTCTTATACACCAAGCAATAACACATTTAAACAACATAACATCATTAAAAACTCAAATTCTAGATTAAAATATGACATGTTTATATCTCTTTTTTGTGATAGTTCTGGTGTAATTTGGGCAGGAACAGATGGAGATGGCCTTTATAAAATAGACACTAATACAGAAAAAACAACTGTTTTTAAACACGATGCTACCAATAGATTTTCTATTAGTAATAATACAATTACCAATATTAGTGAGGATTCTTATGGAAATATTTGGATTAAAGAAAAAAAAGGTAGAATAAATATTTTACCAAAAAATAACAGCAAAATATCTTATTACAATGGCTTAAAAGAGAATACAACTACTAAAGTTCTTTCAATCTTAGAATCTTCTGTTGATGGATCTATTTGGTTAGGAACAGATGGGCAAGGTTTAAATAGAGTATTTCCAAATAAAACAGAAATTCACTATGACAATAGTAAACAAGGACGTTATTTTTTTGAAGGAAGGTACATACAGCATCTTCTAGAAGATACAAAAGGAAATATCTGGATAGGTACTTACCAAAATGGTTTATGGGTTTTTAATCCTAAAAAAAACTCTTTTACTAAAGTTAAAACTACAGATAATTTTGGCAACTATTCTCCTGACATAAGATATATATTTAAAGATTCTAAGAATAGAATTTGGGTAACTTCAGTATTTGCAATTAACGTATTCTCAGACAACCTAGAACTACTAGCAACTTACAATTATGACACAAATGGTTTATTAGGAAATACCTCTATGAGTATTTGCGAAGATGAATATGGGACAATTTGGTTAGGTCTTAACCCAGAAATGCTTTTTAAATTTAATGAAGACATCAACAATCTAAGCAAATCTAATTTCACAAAACATAACTACTATTTAAACAAAGAAGTAGCGTCTAAAAATTATAACATACATTATATGGTTTCTGACAAAAAAAATAATTTATGGATTTTAAATGCATCAGGAAACCTTATAAAATATAATATAATTGATAATACTTTTAAAACCTTTAAAGATGAAAAAAACTTAAAAAATATTACTATTAATTCTTTATTATTAGAAAATGAAGAAAACTTATGGCTAGGTAGTAATAATGGTTTACATCATTACAATTTAAACTCAGAAACTTTAAAATCGTATTATCAAATTGATGGTTTTCAAAGTAATAATTTTACTAGAAGAAGTACTTTTAAAAGCTCTAAAGGAGAGTTATATTTTGGCACAGAACATGGTGCTAATTCTTTTTTACCTAAAGAAATGGATAAGAAAGATGTAAAAGCTAAATTATACATCAATTATATAGAAGTATTAAATAAACCCGCAAATTTAATCATTTCAGATCAAGTTGAAAGAGGTTTTGAAAATGTAAAAAAATTAGAACTTAATTCAAATCAATCATCTTTTTCTTTTCAATTTTCAGCAATAGACAATTTACTGAGTCCAAATTATTACTATGCATACAAATTAACTGGTTTTGATAATGATTGGATTACGCCAAAAAAAGAACATATAGCAACCTATACTAACATCCCTTATGGTAAATATATTTTTGAAGTAAAAGCAGGCTCAAAATCTGGTGTTTGGGACATAGAACCAAAAACTATTACAATTAATATTAAAGCTCCTTGGTGGTATAGCAATGCTGCCTATGCACTTTATTTAATTTTAGGAGTTTCTTTAGTTTATGGTATTATAGTTTGGGTTCGTTTAAAAAACAAACTTGTAAAGGAAGCTTGGGAAAACAATAAAGAAAAAGAATTATATGCGCTTAAAATGAATTTCTTTGCTAAAATGTCTCACGAAATTCAAACACCATTAACCCTTATTTTGGGACCAATTAGTGATATGTTAGAACGTGCAGGCACAAATGGAAATCAATTACTAAGACAGCGCTTATTAATGATTAGTAACAATGCAGACAGACTTTCTAGAATAGCAATGGAATTAATGACTGTAAGAAATAAAGAACTAGGTAAACTACGAATATTTGCAACAAAGAATAATTTAAATACAGATTTAAAAAAGATAACTTTATCATTTAGTGAGCAAGCTAGATTTAAAAATATAGATTTTATAAGAAATTATCCTACTGAAGATATCCATATTTGGTATGATACTGATAAAATTGAACATGTTATCTACAACTTACTCTCTAATGCTTTTAAATTCACACCAAGAGAAGGCACTGTTACATTAAAAGTTAGTTTAAATACTAAAAAAGAATTTGTAAAAATTTCTGTTTTAGATTCTGGCCCTGGAATACCAAAAGACGAATTAGAGGATATTTTTAAACTCTTTTACCAATCTAACCTTGGTAAAAATGCCAAAGGAATTGGAATTGGTTTAGCTTTAACCAAAGAGTTAATTTCTTTACATAAGGGACAAATTAACGTTGTTTCTTCAGCAAAAAAAGGTACTTGTTTCTCCATTAAATTATCAACTAAAGACAACATATTCTCTGAAGATGAAAAGATTTTTGTAGAAACATCTATTACAACTACAAAAGCTTTAGATAATGAATTTAAATCTTTAGAGTATAAACTAAACTTAAAACCAAAAACCGACACAAAAAACAAACAAACCCTACTTATTGTAGAAGATAATATTGAAATGCAAATGTTTTTACGTGATGTTTTAAATAATAATTACAACTTATTAATTGCAGAAAATGGAAAACAAGGAATAAATTTAGCGGAAAAAAACATTCCAGATTTAATTATAAGCGATATTACAATGCCAGTTATGGATGGATTTGAAATGTGTAAAGTATTGCAAAAAAAGAAATCTACATCTCATATTCCAATTATACTGTTAACCGCAAAAAGCACTACAACAGCAAAAATAACAGGCTTAAAGCATGGTGCTATTGAATTTATACAAAAGCCATTTAATATTCATGAATTAACTTTAAAAATAAACAACATTCTAGAAAATAAAGATAGAATTCTTTCAAAATATAAAACTGATATCATTAGTGCACCTGAAAAAATTAATGAGCCTTCTAAAGATGATATATTTATGAAAAACCTTGTTAAAGCTTTACATGATGAAATTGAAAACCCCGAATTTAAACTAGAAGGATTATCAAGTACATTAAACATGAGTTACTCTGTTATATATAGAAAGTGCCAAGATATAACTGGAAAAACTTTAGTTGAATTTGTGAGATTATTAAAAATTAAAAAAGCTGCATTACTAATAACACAACATGGTTATAATATTTCTGAAGCTGCATATATGGTAGGTTATAAAGATTCTAAATATTTTACAAAATGTTTTAAAGAAGAATTTGGAATACCACCAACAACGTTTAAAAAAGAAGCTAAAAAAATTGGAATACCAGAGCTAATTAAAAAATATAAAATACAATTATAAGGTTACACATCCTTTATAATAATTATCATGAGAATCTTTTTTTAATACATCTTCAGTTACAATTTGAGAAGTATAATAACCAAAAAGACTAAATTCTCTAATTGTAATAAGGAATTTATAAATAAGATAATTTTCTTTTACAGTGCTAGATACTTTTTCAAAATCTTCCTTTATCAAACTAAAAACAGCATTTTTTTTCTCTTCTGAAATTAAAAAATAACTTTTTAGTACTTGTTGAAATTCATCTTTTGAAACTTTAAAAAGATCCTTTTCATAAGTAGTATTTATTTTTTTTTCGAATTCTAAACTGCCTTTCAAAAAAATATCTTGCTCTTTATTTGTTAAAGTTTCTGAGACCATAACATCTATAAACTCAATAATATTAACATCTAATGCTCCAGGAGAACTTGATTTTGGTATTATTATATCTGCCAAATTCTCTATACAAAATCTTTGTTTATCATTTAAAACATTAAAATTACTTATGGTATTTTTACTAGTACAAGAGTTAAAAAGACTAATAATTGTACTTCCTGTTAAAGCATAACCAAGTGAAAGTGAAATATTTTTTATGGCTTGTCTTCTATCCATTATTAAGATTAAGATATTTTACAGCATAATTTACAGCTCTAGCTGTTAATGCCATATAAGTTAAAGATGGATTTTGATTTCCTGAAGAAGTCATACAAGAACCATCTGTAACATAAACATTTTTTACAGCATGAATTTGATTATACTTATTTAATACTGATGTTTTTGGATTATTTCCCATACGTGCAGTTCCCATTTCATGAATAGCATGACCAGGATAACATGGTTCATCATAACCAACTACATCAGAAAAACCTGCAGCTTTAAGCATGTTTATAGCTTCCTGTTGCATATCCTCTCTCATTAACTTTTCATTTTCTTTAAATTCGGCATCAAATGTTATTGTTGGTAAGCCCCAATCATCTAATTTATCATAATTTAAATTCATCTTATTTTCATGATAAGGTAAGCATTCTCCAAAACCAGTAACCCCTATTTTCCAAGGACCAGGTTTCATAAGCTCATCCTTTAGGTTTTCTCCAAAAGTCAGCTCTTTTATTGCCCTTCTCCAATCTGTTCTACTTGCACTTCCTTGAAATGAATATCCTCTTAAAAACTTTTGCTTAGTACTATTTTCTTTTAAGTTTCTAAATCTTGGAATATGAAAACTTGCAGGTCTAGATCCTTCATAATATTTATCTTTAAAATCATTATGAGTTCCTCTTGCTCCCACTTTAAAATGATGATCCATAAGATTATGCCCTAACTCACCACTATCATTCCCTAAACCATTAGGAAATCTTTTAGATTTAGACTGTAATAAAATACTTGTAGTAGCTACTGTTGATGCACAACAAAAAATAACTTTGGCAGAAAATTCAATTTTCTCTTTGGTTTCAGCATCAATAATTTTAACACCAGTTGCTAATTTTGACACTTCATCATAAACAATTTCATAAACGATAGAGTTTACTCTTAATGTCATATTTCCAGTTCTATTTGCAGCTGGTAATGTTGATGCATTACTACTAAAATAACCACCAATTGGGCAACCACGCATACATTTATTCCTATACATACAATTTGCTCTACCTTCGTGATGCAAATTTCCTGTTTTATTTGCAAATCTGCCAATAGTTAAATAGCGATTTGTGTAATTCTTTTTAATTTGCGCTTTAAATTCAGTTTCAACACAATTCAATTCCATTGGAGGCGTAAAATAACCATCAGGTAAATGGGGCAAGCCTAAATTCTCACCACAAACTCCAATATACTTTTCAACTTTTGTATACCAAGGCTCTATATCTTTATAACGAATTGGCCAATCAATCCCAATCTTTTCCTTTTTGTTTGCTTCAAAATCAAGATCACTCATTCTTAATGCTTGTCTTCCCCAAGTTATAGATCTTCCACCTACATGATAACCTCTAATCCAATCAAACCTTTTATTTTCATTATAAGGATGCTTTAAATCATTTACAAACCAATGCTTTATTGGTGCGTTTGTAACAAAACCTGTTCTGTGCTGCTTTTTTTGCTCTTGTATATCATTATTACTTGGCTTCTTTCTTAATTTAAAATCCCAGTCATTTAAATTAGCCGTTTTATAATCTTTTCCATGTTCTATTAATCTACCTCTTTCAAGAACTAACGTTTTCAAACCATTTTCACATAATTCCTTAGCAGCCCAACCTCCAGAAATTCCTGTACCTATTACAATAGCATCATATTCTTCAACCATACATTTCGTATAAAGACCCTTATTTCTAATTCTTAAGTATTATATATTTATTTAAATAACACAAGGCTTTCAATCTTTGTTAGCTTTATCAAAAGTTTATAGCACTTATTTGCATATATCTTAATCCCATAGTATAATTAGATATAATCCTGCTGCATTCAAGTTATTAATCTCTTTCTTCACTTTTTCTTTGTCTTCGTTGTTGGTTAAACCAAACCATTTAGAGTCTGATGCCAATACTTTTACAAATATGTTTTTTATCTCAAAAAAAATAGGCGTATTATTAATCAAATAAGGTGGTGTAATTTGTCAATAATGAAAAAAAAGTTATTTTATTTTATTCTAGGGAAATTTACATTTTATTATCAAAATCAAAGAAGAAAGAATGTATCAGAAGTTTTTATAGATTTAAGTTTGGAGTGTAAGTTTTTTCTTTTCTTAATAGATTTGAAAACTAATATTTTTTATTAAGACCATCTTTCACTACTCCATTGCTATCTAAAATAATTATCTCATTTTTTTTCTTTACATTTAAAGAAAAAAAATGCTTGTTAAAGTTTACGGTTCTGCAGTTTTTGGTATAGAAGCCACCACAATTACCATTGAAGTTAATATTGATAAAGGAATTGGTTATCATTTAGTGGGTTTGCCAGACAAAGCTGTTAGTGAAAGTTCGTACAGAATTTCGGCAGCTTTAAATAATAATGCTTACAAACTTCCTGGTAAAAAAATCATTATAAATATGGCTCCTGCAGATATTCGAAAAGAAGGTGCTTCTTATGATTTATCTTTAGCTATGGGTATTTTGGCAGCTTCCAATCAAATACAATCAGAAACTATAAACGAATATATAATTATGGGAGAACTTTCTTTAGATGGAAGTTTGCAACCCATAAGAGGTGTTTTGCCAATGGCAATAAAAGCTAGAGAAGAAGGTTTTAAGTATTTTATTCTACCGAAAGAAAATGCTAAAGAAGCTGCAATAGTTGATAATTTAACGGTTTTAGGTGTAGAAAATATTTTAGAAGTGATCAATCATTTTGATGGAAATCAAAAAATTGAGCCTACAGTTGTAGATACAAGAGCAGAATTTTATAAAAATATAGATTTCCCAGAATTCGATTTTTCGGATGTAAAAGGACAAGAATCCATAAAACGTTGTATGGAAATTGCAGCTGCTGGTGGTCATAACATTATTTTAATTGGACCTCCAGGTTCTGGAAAAACCATGTTAGCAAAAAGATTGCCAAGTATTCTACCACCAATGACTTTGCACGAAGCTTTGGAAACTACAAAAATTCATTCTGTAGTTGGTAAAACAAAAAATAATGGATTGCTGTATCAACGTCCATTTAGAAGTCCACATCATACAATCTCGAATGTTGCTTTGGTTGGTGGAGGACAATATCCAAGGCCAGGAGAAATTTCTTTGTCTCATAATGGTGTTTTATTTTTAGATGAATTACCAGAATTTAAACGTGAAGTTTTAGAAGTGATGAGACAACCTTTGGAAGATAGAGATGTTACTATTTCTAGGGCCAAATTTACAGTAACTTATCCTTGTTCTTTTATGTTGGTGGCAAGTATGAATCCTTCTCCATCAGGTTATTTTAACGATCCAAACTCGCCAATGACTTCCTCTCCTCAAGAAATGCAGCGTTATTTGAGTAAAATTTCTGGACCTTTATTAGATAGAATCGATATTCATATTGAGGTAACTCCAGTGCCTTTTGAGAAATTATCCGAAGAAAGAAAAGGCGAATCTTCTGTAGCTATTAGAAAACGTGTTACAGCATCTAGAGAAATACAATCTGTACGTTTTGAGGAATTTGAAAACGTACACTATAATGCACAAATGACTGTAAAACAAATCAGGAAATTCTGTAAATTATCTCCAGAAAGTTTATCACTTTTAAAAACAGCTATGGAAAAATTAAATCTTTCTGCAAGAGCTTATGACCGTATTTTGAAAGTATCTAGAACCATTGCAGATTTAGCAAATGTTACAGATATTTCTCCAGATCATATTGCAGAAGCTATTCAATATAGAAGTTTGGATAGAGATGGTTGGTTAGGGTAAGTTCTCTAAATAAAAAAATAGCTTTAAATTCTATCTATATTTTGATAACAAAAAAAAGTATAGAGATGAATAACCTCTATACTTTTTTTAAGAATCTAATGTCTAATTATTCTTTTTAAGTAATTTTTAAAACAGAGTCTTTAATCAACAGAAAAAGAATTATTTTCTAAGTTGATATCTGCCATCAATCCACTTTTATCAATTAGTACAGATTTTACAGTTTTAGTAGCATCAAAAGAATATACAGGATTTGCCCAAGCCCAATCTTCAATTATTTTTGCTGATGTTGGTTTTGCTCCTCTCATTATTCTCAAAGGAATATTAAAATTCTCTGTACTTCCATCTGTATACGTAACTTCTAAATCGATTGGCATTGGCATTTTACCAATTCTTTCTAACGTGATTTTTTTACCATCAACAGCTTTAATTCCATAATCTATAGTATGTAAAGTTTGTGACCATTCGTTTAAATACCAATCTAAATGAATTCCAGAAACCTTTTCCATAGAACGTTTAATATCATTTGGGGTTGGGTGTTTAAAACTAAAATCAGTAAAATATTTCTTCAAACCCTTAGCAACATTTTCTGCACCAATTACATATTCTAATTGCGATAAGAAAATATTTCCTTTCGAGTAACTTGCAGTTCCATAAGCCCAATTCGTTTCATATCTGTCTGCATGCGTAGCAAGATTTTCTTCATAACCTCTTTCAACGATTGTTCTGTAACCTCTGTAAGAACCTGCATGTGGATTTTCTTTCCCTTCGTTTAAAACTTCATTTTCTGCTTTGTTAGAAATGTAGCTTGTAAAACCTTCATCCATCCAAGGATGCAAACTTTCATTGGTTGCTAATAAAAACTGAAACCAAGTATGTGCCATTTCATGTGCAGTTACACCCACTAAACTTCCAAATTTACGTTTTCCAGAAATTAAAGTAGACATTGCATATTCCATTCCTCCATCTCCACCTTGAATTACAGAGTATTGTTTGTATGGATATTGACCAACATTTTCAGAGAAATAGGTCATTAACTCTGCTGTTTTTGGTTGTAAATTTTTCCAATTTTGTAAAAATTCAGCTTCTAAAGTTTTCTTATAGAAAAAGTGTAAATCAATACCATTTTTCATTGTTACAATATCGTGATTGTAATCAGGATCTGCAGCCCACATAAAATCGTGCACATTGGGTGCTTTAAAATGCCAAGTTAATTTATTACCAGTAGGTAAATTTAAAGGCAAATTTTTATCAGCATAATTATGACCAACTTCTTGCGGATTTTGTAAATATCCTGTTCCACCAACTACATAACTTTTATCAATATGAAGTGTTACATCAAAATCTCCCCAAACTCCATGAAATTCTCTTGCAATATAAGGTGGTGTGTGCCATCCTTGAAAATCATATTCTGCCATTTTAGGGTACCATTGAGCCATAGAAAGTGCAACATCTTCTGAACTATTTCTTCCAGATCTACGAATTTGAACAGGAACTTGTGCATCAAAAAGCATATCAAAAGTTACACTTTCACCAGCTTTAATTGGCGTATTTAATTGCACTTCTAAAATGGTACCAACAGTTTCATGCTTTACTGCTACTCCATTTTGCTGTAAAGAATTTACTTTTATATACCCAATTTCATCTGCATTTAATTTGCTAATTCTATCACGAACTCTTCTGTCAGGATCTGAAATATTTAAAGATCTCATATCCATTTGAGAACCTGGCTGAAACGCATTAAAATATAAGTGATAAAAAACTCTGTCTAAATCATCAGGAGAATTGTTTGTGTATACTAATTTTTGCGTTCCTTTATATTGATAGTTGTTTACGTCCATATCAATATCCATAGTATAATCTACTTGCTGTTGCCAATAACCAGGATTATTTACAGCAGCTTTGTTCTGAGTATAAGTAACTTCCTTTGTTTGCGCGCAAGAAATTAAAATCGCTGTAGATAATAATATAAAAAGTATTTTTCTCATTTTGATTGTTTAAGTTCGATATAAAAATATAAAATTAACTCGTAAATAGAAATATTATTTTCCGTTAACAATTCTGTCTGCCATTTGTAAAGCATTATATGCATTTACAACTCTACCAGTTACAGATAAATCTGAAAAAGGAACCATTTCTCCTTTAGGATTTTCTTGAGATTGTGAACCTGGTTTTACAACTTGTAAATCTATTTTTGTTCCAGAATTCATAATAATCATCTTCACTTGATTTGCAGTTAACTCAGGATAATAAGAACGTATTAAAGCTGCAACTCCAGCAGTTGAAGGTGCTGCCATAGATGTTCCACTAAATTTTGCATATCCATTTTCTGGAGTTGTAGAATGTATTTGAACTCCAGGAGCAAAAATATCAACATTTATTTTTCCATAATTAGAAAATGATGCTGGTAAATTCTCATCATAACTAGCGCTCATTGCTCCAATTGATAATAAATTGTTAGCAATTTCTATTTTTAAATCTTTAGAATCATTTGGGTATGTTTTTTCAACATCAATATCTAAACCATCATTTCCTGCTGCATTTACAATTAAAACATCCTTTTCTGCTGCGTATTTAATAGCGTCATAAACCCATTCTTTATTTGGCGAAAAAGCTTTTCCAAAACTAGTATTGATCACTTTTGCACCATTATCTACTGCATATCTAATTCCTAAAGCAACATCTTTATCATATTCATCTCCACCAGAAACTGAACGAACTGCCATAATTTTTACATTATTTGCAACTCCATTCATTCCTATACCATTATTTCTTGTAGCTCCAATAATTCCTGAAACGTGAGATCCATGAGCTTCATCAATTTCAGAATGCCCAGAATTTCCATCTCCATAACCAGGTTTGTCATTAATATCATAAGCGTTATCACCAACTACAGTTCTGTAATCAGTTTTTAAATTATCGCCATTTATTAATTTTTCATTCGTAGCTAATTGATCAATAAAATAATTTACACCACCTTCTATTTCTGTTTTTGCTGCTACCATAGATGGTAAACCAAAAGCATACATTTGTTTTGCAAAAGTAATTTGGTTCGTTAAATACTCATCTGTTGTTTCAATAGCTAAAACCTCTTCTTTTGTATAATCTTCTTTTCCGAAATGTTTTACAAAAGCTTCATTTGCACTTTTTACACCTTGTAATAATTGCTCATATCTTGTTTTGTTTTGCAACAACGTTTCATTTGCTTTTTTTGCAGCATCCAATTTTTCTTGATAAAATGCTTTTACTTCAACCAAAGTTTCTGCATCAGCAACTGATGGATTCATTAAAATACGCTCATATTCTAAATGCTCTTTGTAAGATTTTCCAAGAAAATTCCAACCATTTATATCATCTACATATCCGTTTTTATCATCATCAATTCCATTACTTGCAGTTTCTTTTGCATTTACCCAAGCAACATCTACTAAATCTTCATGTTTTAAATCTGTACCTGAATCTACAACTCCAACAACTACAGTTACACTCGTTTTTCCTTGTAAAAATTTGTAAGCTTTATCTACACTCATTCCAGGAATGGTGTCTGTAGCTAAATCTAAATGTTGCCAATTATCTTTTTCAATATCTGTTAAAGCTATTTTTTTTGCTGATATATTTATAGCGTTATCAACTCCATTAGGAACAGGAAGTTTAGATACTGTTTTACAACTTGCTAAAAAAAGTCCAGCGAATGCTGTAAATAAAACTGGTTTTAAAATTCTCATAATAAATTCTCTTAATTAAATAATTCGTTAAATGTAAATGTTTCGTTTAATCGTACTCCTTTTTCTGTATGTTTTACTGTGCAAATTTCATTATGCGCATCATGCTCTAAAAACAAATAGAAATTTTCATCTGCAGCCAAGTCTAAAAAAGCTGCTTTTTCTTTAATGGTTAATAAAGGTCTTGTATCATAACCCATTACATAAGGCAATGGAATATGCCCAATTGTAGGTAATAAATCTGCCATAAAAACAATTGTTTTTCCTTGATATTCTATTTTTGGCAACATTTGTTTTTCTGTATGGCCATCCATAAATAACACATCAAAACCAATTTGTTCTTTGTAATTGCTATGAATAAATTCCAACTGACCACTTTCTTTTATAGGATTGATATTCTCTTTTAAAAACGATGCTTTTTCTCTCGGATTTGGGTCAGTTGCCCAATCCCAATGTTTGTCATTACTCCAAACTTTTGCGTTTTTAAAAGCAGGAATTAGCAATCCATCTTTAGTTCTTTCAATAACACCTCCACAATGATCGAAATGTAAATGTGTTAAAAAAACATCTGTAATATCATCTTTATGAAAACCTAATTTTTTAAGTGAAGCATCCAAAGAAAAATCACCAAATAAGTAATAATAACCGTAAAATTTGTCTGATTGTTTTGCCCCTAAACCTGTATCAACCAAAATCAAACGATTACCATCTTCAATAAGTAAACAACGCATACTCATATCAATCAAGTTATTAGCGTCTGCAGGGTTTGTTTTTTGCCAAATAGTTTTTGGTACAACACCAAACATTGCACCACCATCTAACTTAAAATTACCAGTTTCTATAGGATATATTTTCATCTTAAAACAACTTTTTGAATGTTACAAAGATGTTAAAAAAAAGACGATTTTTCGTTAAGAAAATCTAAAGGTTTTAGTTTTCTGTTTTCAACTATAATCAAGGTTTTAGTTGAAGTTTTAATTTTAAGAATCAGACTATTATATAAATTTATTCTTCGATAATTATAGATTGATGAATCTCGTTCCCAAAATTATCCATCACAACAAATTTATGTTCGCCAACTTTAGGTGAAATTGCTAAATTATGAATCTCTTTGGTTGTGCCTAAAAAAGTAGCATTTGAGTACCAATACAAAATAGCATCTTTGTTAGAATGAGCTACTTTTAAAATCAATTCATTCTGTTTGCCATCAAAATCTTTGGGTAAAAAAATGGTGCTTTTTTCTGTGGGATATAAAAATTTCATTGCGTTTTTAGTTTCTCCCAAACAATCTTCTCTAAACTTTGGTAACGATTTATAAAACGGATTTTTATCTT
>CAXBPL010000006.1:0-73415 GCA_963977615.1 uncultured Polaribacter sp.
TTCAATCTTAAAATTAGCGCATAAAAAAACCTTGATAAAATTTATCAAGGTTTTTTCGAGGTGTCTAGCGGATTCGAACCGCTGTAACTGGTTTTGCAAACCAGTGCCTAGCCACTCGGCCAAGACACCTTTTATATTTCGGATTGCAAATTTACATAAATTTACAATTACTACAAGCATTTTTTATACTTATCGTTTTTTTGTAAGAATTATTACAACTTCCTTAACATTTCCACCAATTGGAGGATTTATTTTTGAAACAGAAACTGTTGCTTTTCGTATCATTTTTAATTCTTTAAAAAAACGATTTAAAATACGTTGCGCAACTTCTTCTAATAATTTAGATCTGATTGCCATTTCTTCTTTTACAATATGATTTAAATGCACATAATCTACAGTATCAGAAAGTTCATCTGTTTTTGCTGATTTTTTTAAATCTGCTTTTACTTTTATATCAACACTGTATTCTGAACCTATTTTTGCTTCTTCATCTAAACAACCATGAAAAGCATAGAGTTTAATGTTGTTTACTTTTATTATTCCCAAACTTATATATCTTGTTACAACCTATCAGGTTTTATTCGTTAATCTATTTTTTCCCACATTTTGTCTGTGTTTAATCTGAAAGAACCTATGTACTCAAAATTACATTGTGTTGGTTCTATGATCGACAAAAATGGCTCTCCATTTCTATTATTGTATAAATGATAATTTTCACCAAATATTGGCTCGAAATTGAACTTTGCATTGTAGATTAAATCATTATACTGAAACTTTTGCATTAAGTTTTCGTATTCTTTTTTAACCTCGTCAAACTTAGATTTTAATTGCTTGTTTACACGTGTAATTCCATCGTTTTTCCAACTTGCTGTATTTAATGGCTTAATTACTGGTGAACTTGCTGATGTGCCATAAGGTTTTAAAGCAGCATCATATTGTTGTGTTTCTTCATTAAAAACAACTAAATCCGGCTTTTTATCATCATCATTTTTCATAGGTACAAATTTACAATAAAAACAAGGTGAAAATTAAGTTACACATCATTATTTATTTCTATCCAATAACCATCTATGTCTTGAAAATAGATTTGTTGAATACCGTCTTTTCTAACATAATCTTTGGCAAGTGTATCAGTCCAATCTGAATACTCTATATCTAAATCTAATAAGTGTTTTATAAAAGGTTTTATGTCTTTTATAGAAACTGCAAAATGAACAGCTTTATTTATGGTTACTTTTAAATTTGGACGTGGAATTAAATGTAATTGTACTGATTTACTTAACTGCAACCATCTTGTTTTAGAATTTGACGCAGTGTTTTCTATTTCTTCTAATTGCAATACTTTTTGATAAAAATCTATAGATGATTCAACATTTTTTACGGAAAGTGCAATATGATTTAAGGTAAAAGAAAACATAATTTTATTGGGTAGCATCTTTATTTTTAACAAAATTACAATAAAATATAAATACTGAATTGCCTTTTATTAAAACTTTAACTGATAAATGTGCCTGCGTTAAGGATTGAAACGACAGCTTTTTTATTTAATTTAATGCACTAACAGAAATGACAATTATTTAGAAATACTTAAATAAAAAAAAAAGTAAGACGTTTGTTATTCTGAAATAAAAAACTACAGTGGAAAGCCTGACCAAGCTTTTTTGCTTGGGAACGCCCATATTTCGTCAAGCTCAATATCATTTTACTTTAACTCGTAAAAAAGTCGAACACATTACTGATTCCGCTTGTTTTAGTTTTATAAAATTCGGTGTATGTGCATTTTTCGCAAGTTACGCTGGTAAATTTTTGATTTTGAATATCGAAAATTTTTGATAGAGTACCTCCAGTTGCTCTCATTTGCCCTAACTTATATGTTTTATGATTACATTTAGGACAGGTGTAATTTCTAATTTTATCGCTCATAATTTATGGTGTTTATGTATTAGTTGCTGAATTTACAATTTTGTTACGAATGCTCAAAGTCTAAAAAGTATTTTACGTAATTTTGCACCTCAATTTATTTATAGAAAAGGATGTCTGAAGAGAATAAATCGCTCAATTTTTTAGAGCATATTATAGAAGAAGATTTGGCAAATGGAATGCCAAAAGATGATTTACGTTTTCGTTTTCCACCAGAACCAAATGGGTATTTACACATTGGTCATACAAAAGCTATTGGAATTAGTTTTGGTTTGGGGCAAAAATATAATGCACCTGTAAATTTGCGTTTTGATGATACAAACCCTGCAAAAGAAGAGCAAGAATATGTAGATGCTATTAAGAAAGATATTTCTTGGTTGGGGTATTCTTGGGCAAATGAATGTTATTCTTCTGATTATTTTCAGCAGCTTTTTGATTGGGCTGTTTTGTTGATAAAAGACGGAAAAGCGTATGTAGATTCGCAATCGTCAGAAGAAATGAGAGCTCAAAAAGGAACGCCAACTCAAGTAGGTACAAACAGTCCTTTTAGAAATAGATCTGTAGAAGAAAACTTGGAATTATTTCAAGGAATGAAAGATGGAAAATTCAAGGAAGGTGAACACACTTTGCGTGCTAAAATTGACATGGAATCTCCAAATATGTTAATGCGTGATCCTTTAATGTATAGAATTATGTACAAATCTCATCATAGAACTGGAGATGATTGGTGCATTTACCCAATGTACGATTGGACGCATGGAGAAAGCGATTATATTGAACAAATTTCACATTCTTTATGTTCTTTAGAGTTTAAACCTCACAGAGAATTGTATGATTGGTTTAAAGAGAATGTTTTAGAATATAGCAAATCTGAATATCCAAATCCGCCAAAACAACGTGAGTTTTCTCGTTTGAATTTGAGTTACACAATTATGAGTAAACGTAAATTGTTAACTTTAGTTGAAAACGGAATTGTAGCTGGTTGGGATGATCCAAGAATGCCAACAATTTCTGGTTTAAGAAGACGTGGTTACACTCCAGAATCTATAAAAAGTTTTATTGAAACTGTTGGAGTTTCTAAACGTGAAAATGTAATTGATGTAGCTTTATTAGAGTTTAAAATCAGAGAAGATTTAAACAAAACTGCCAAAAGAGTAATGGCTGTTTTAGATCCTGTAAAAGTGGTAATTACCAATTATCCTGAGGATAAAGAAGAAATGCTAGATGCCAATTATAATGATTATGAAGATGGTTTTGGCAGCAGAGAAGTTCCTTTTTCAAGAGAAATTTATATCGAAAAAGAGGATTTTAGAGAAGAAGCAAATAAGAAGTTTTTTAGATTGAAGTTGGGTAGCGAAGTTCGTTTAAAAAATGCTTATTTTATCAAAGCAAATAGTTGCACAAAAGATGCTGATGGGAATGTAATTGAGATTCAATGTACATACGATCCATTAACAAAATCTGGGATGGATACTGAAGAAAGCAAACGTAAAGTGAAAGGAACTTTGCATTGGGTTTCTGCAAAACATGCTATCAAAGCAGAAGTTAGAGCTTATGACAGGTTGTTTTTAGATGAAGCTCCAGATGCACATAAAGACAAAGATTTTATGGAATTCATCAATCCTGATTCTTTAGAAATTATTACTGCTTTTTTAGAACCAAGTTTACAATCTGCAGAAATTGGGGAGCGTTTTCAGTTTCAAAGAATGGGTTATTTTAATGTTGATAACGATTCTACAAAAGAGAATTTAGTTTTTAACAAAATTGTTGGTTTGAGAGATTCTTGGTCTAAAAAATAGACAGTATTCATTGTTTACAGTTGCAACAAGAAAGTCAATTAAAAGGGATATTAATCCTTCGTTTATTTTAAATAAGTAAAATTTATTATCATGAAAAAAATACTTTTTTTATCAATCTTTATGATTGCAATTTCTTGTTCAAACAGCAAAGAAATTAAACAAGTTGCTGAAGTTTCTTGTGGACAATGTAAATTCGAATTAGATTCTGAAGCTGGCTGTAGTTTAGCTGTACGTTTTGAAGACAAAGCCTATTTTGTAGAAGGTTTTAAAATTGATGATTTTGGTGATGCTCATGATGAACACAGTGGATTTTGTAATGTAATTAGAAAAGCAGAAGTTACTGGTACTATTATAGATGATAAATTTGTTGCCAGTTCTATTGAGTTGGTTGATGAAATAGAATAACGATTATAGAAATAGGAATCAAAATAAAAAATCCGAAGTAAAATATTTTACTTCGGATTTTTTATATACACTCTACAAAATACTCACACCTTTATAAACTCTGGTCATCCAGAAGCTTGCAGAATTAGAGTTGGCGATTATAGATTAGGAATTTTCTATTCAGATGAAATTATTACCATTGCTCGTTTTTTAAAGAGAAATGACATTTATAAGTTGTTTCCGTGATTTAAATTTATCTTGCAAATCGATATGTAAACTTTACCAAAAAAGTATCGTTTGCTGGCGCTTCAAAAACTTGCTCAGAAACACTATTTACTAAATCGCTGGTAACATCTGCATTTCCTACAGAACCTCTAGACCATACTAAAAATAATTCAGAACCAGGAATATATTCCCATCTTGCAACTAAATTTGTTTGTAATTGTACAAAAGCAAAATCAGGATTTTCAAAACTGTAATCTGTTGCACCATCTATATTTTCATCAATTAAATAACGATCATTTTCAAAACTTATTTGAGCATCATTATAAACGGAAATTCTATCGTTTATAGTTTCTCCAACAGGATTTATTACGTAGTTAAAATCGGTAAATTTACCTCTACCAATAAAAGGTTGTCCATAAAATTGTAATGAAATATCTGGTGTAAAACTATAATTTAAACGCAAAGTAGTTGTTAAGGTTTCATTTTGAATTCGCCCTAAAATATATCTTGCATCATTATTAAATGAGGTTCCTCTTGCATTTGAGATAAATTGTGTTCTATCAAATCCATTTTCATATTCAATATTAAAAGACATGCTAAATGAGTCTGATGGCTGATAATTTGTTCTGATTACAAAACGATCTCTATCTACAACATTTTCATCACTATCGTTATTGGAGTATCCTAAAGTAAAACTAAATAACTTACTATTATCAGAACCTATAAAAATGTATTTAGAAGAAGTGTTTGGTCTTTGCCATCTTGGACCACCTCTCAAAAAGAAATTATCATAAAAATTAGTAATTAAACTATAACCAGCTTCAGACCACCAATTATTTATCCAACTAATTTCTCCTGCTACTTCGTAATTAATATTGTTTAAATTACCATCAAAATCGTACACAGAACCTTGCTCAAAACCTGCATTTATATTTCTGTAAACTTCGGTGGGAACTTGCCATAAATAATTAACATTCGTGTATTGAATCATTTCATCAGTTCTTCTTAAAAAACCAACATCATTCAATTCTAATTCTGGAGAACGCCAGATAAAACCTCCATTATATCGCCAATTTCCACCACCATTTTTACCAACCTCTACTCTTCCTCCTGTTCCAGTTAAAGAGGTTTTATTTTCATCAACAAAAATATGTGTTGCATCTACTCTTTGAAAGTTATGACGTAAAGCTCTTTGTGTTCTTGTAATTGCTTCTGTGCTTCCTAAAACGTGGCTAAAAACGGTATTTCCTTCCACATAATATTCTCTATTTTTCCAGTTATGCTTAAAATCTACTCCAGCTGTGTATGCTGCTTTGTGCAATTCACTAAAATTACCGTTTAAATTTCTGTTGGTTGATGTAAAAATCCCACCAATAAAAGAATTACGTTCGTTAAAATCTTTTTGCGCTCTTGCAACAAAATAATTGGTTAAAGGTTCTACAATTTCTTCTCTTTCAGAACCGTCAATTTGCCTAATATTTGCATATTCATTGGCAGTTACACTTTCTAAAACACCAATTGACCAACCATCTCTAGTTTTACCAGAAAATTTTGCAGCTCCTAAAATTGTGGAGTTTTGTGGAACTTGAGCAAATTCACCATTTTCTAGATTTGCATCTCTATGAGGGTTTCTACCAATTCTTCTGCTATAAAAAAGATTATCACTTCCGTCTGCAAATTCGAAGTCGAAAATATTAAAGTTTTCTACAAAAAATGGTCTCTGTTCTTTAAAAAATATCTGAAAACCATCTAAAGCAATGGCTCCAGGATCTGCTTCTACTTGTCCAAAATCTGGGTTTACAGTTAAGTCTAAAGTTAAATCGTTTGTAATTCCAATTTTTGCATCTAAACCAGCATTTAATTTAAAATCGCTTCCTGTTCTAAAAGGATTGCCAGCTTCTGATGGATAGTTATCATATTGCAACACTGTAAAAGGCTGAATTTCTAATTGTTTTTGAGCAACTAAATCTTTTAAACCATGTAATTCTCCTGCTTCACTAATAAAACCTGTTTGGCTATTGGCAATTCTTTGCCATAAAGAACGTTCTTGAAATCTAAAAATAGTTCTGTTGATGTTAAAACCCCAAATTTGCTCTTTTACTTTCCCAAAACGCAATTGACTAAAAGGAATTTTCATTTCTGCAGTCCAACCTTTATCATCTACTTTTGCATTTGTGTACCAAATTGGGTTGTAGCTATCATCCCAATTATCACCATTTTGCGAAACTATTTCTTCGCCTTTAACGCCTGCTGCAGTTGTTGTAAAAACAAAGGCGGTTCTTTTATCATGATAACTATCAATAATTACATTTATTCTATCGCCTGCAAAACCATCTCTTCTACTTAATCTTTGTTGAATTTTTTCTGGCTCCTCATCAAAAGCACGTAAAGCAATGTATAAATATTTAGCATCATACAATACTTTAAACATTGTTTGATAAGCAGGTGGTGTGCCTTCATCAGGATTTTTTTCAGTAAAATCTGTAGACCATTCTACTTCGTTCCAAGCATCATCAGAAATTGCTCCGTCAATAACAGGAACTTTTTTTAATCTCTTTGTTGTATAAATTCTTTTTGGTATTTTTTCTTCTTTTAATTCTTGAGCAACTATTGTAGTTGATAATAAAAAACTACAAAAAAAGAACGTAAATAGAATTTTCATCTGCTTAAATTGATAATAATTAAGAAATACACACCAAAAATTGATGATTTAACAATAGTGCAAAAATACCTTTCTATTTTCTTAAGGTTTTGTTAATACTTTTTGCTTTTTTTTAACGTTTTTCAAAATTTTGATTTTGTACTATCACTAATTTTACTATACATTTGTACTCTTAAAATGTCCCAATAAATTGAAGAAGTATTTTTTTCTTGTAATTATCTTATTGCTTACTTCTTTTGCAAATACTTTTGCAAAAACCAACAGCGAGTCACTTCTATTTTTGCAAGATATAGATATTCAATCATATGATAATATTACTCAAAATTTAGATTGCTTTATTTTTTCTTCGGATGAAAATAAACACAGAAATTCACATTTTTCTGAAGCTATTGATTTTGAAAAAACAGAAGAAAATGAAGAGGAATCACATTCAGAAAAATTAACTCGAAGTAACTTTGTAACATTATCTTCTTTTAACTATTCTGTTGACTCTACTTACTTTTCTTTTACTGAAAAGCCAAAGCAATATTTCTATGGTTTTAAAGAAACTTCAGTAAAACTTACTATTAAATTTCAGGTTTTTAGAATCTGATATTCTACTTAATACAGACAGTGTTTTCTTAACGTCTGTAAATTTTATCACTCAAAAAAAAATAATACAACTTTAGGGAAATTAGCCAATAATGGTTTTAATTTTTCCAACTAACATCACCCTTTATTTAAAATACAAAAATGAAAAATTATATTTTTTTCGTTAGCTTATTCGTGGTTTTAACATACACAAGCTGCAACACAAAAAAAGAACACAAAGAAGTAGAAGTAAAATTTTTAGTAACCAACCCTATTAAAAAAGACACCTCAATTACTAAAGATTACGTAAGTCAAATACACTCCATAAGACACATTGAATTACGTGCTTTAGAGAGAGGTTATTTAAAAAGTATTTCTGTAGATGAAGGCCAACATGTAAAAAAAGGTCAAGCCATGTTTCAAATTATGCCAAATATTTATCAAGCAGATTTAAACATCGCAAAAGCAGAATCTAAAGTAGCAGAGATTGAGTTACAAAACACCAAATTATTGGCAGATGGCAATGTGGTTTCTCAAAACGAATTGGCAATGTCTAAAGCAAAATTAGCAAAAGCAAATGCAGAAGTTTCTTTAGCACAAACGCATTTAGGTTTTACTAGAATTACAGCTCCTTTTGATGGAATTATGGATCATCTTCATGTTAGAGAAGGTAGTCTTTTAGATGAAGGCGAACTACTTACCACACTTTCTGACAATAGTAAAATGTGGGTTTATTTTAACGTTCCAGAAGCAGAATATCTAGATTATATTATCAGTAAAGACAAAGACAGTAAAAAAGAAGTGGCGCTTTTAATGGCGAATAACAAAGAATTTAATCAAAAAGGAATTGTAGAAGTTATTGAAGGTGAATTTAATAGCAATACTGGTAACATTGCTTTTAGAGCAACGTTTCCAAATCCTGATAAAATTTTAAGACATGGAGAAACTGGTAGTGTTTTAATGAAAGTACCTTTTAAAGATGTAATTATTATTCCACAAAAAGCAACTTTCGAAATCTTAGACAAACGTTATGTTTTTGTAATTGGCAAAGATAATATTGCCAAACAACGTGAAATTACTGTTGGTGCAGAACTGCCTCATTTATTTATAATATCTAAAGGCTTGTCTGAAAAAGATATTGTTTTACTAGAAGGAATTAGAGTTGTAAAAAACAACGAGAAAATCCATACAAAATACGAATCTCCAGAGAAAGTTTTATCTGGTCTAGATATGTATGCTGAATAGTAAACTAGGTTTAGGATAATAATAAAAATCTCGAAAAAAATCGGGATTAGTTCAACTTTTAATTTTTAATGCGTTGTTCTGCAACTTTTAAAAATTTAGTTTCACTAAAATCTACAAAAGAAATGTTTAAAAAATTTATAAAAAGACCTGTTTTAGCAATCGTTATTTCAGTTATGATTGTTTTTATTGGTTCGCTTGCAATTAAGCAATTACCAATATCTCAATTCCCAGAAATTGCACCAACTACTGTAAATATATTTATTGCCTATCCAGGTTCTAACGCAGAAGTTTTAGTAAACTCAACGTTAATTCCTTTAGAAACTGCTATAAATGGTGTGCAAGGAATGCGTTACATAGCTTCAGATGCCACAAGTGCTGGAGAAGCAACCATCAGAATTATTTTTGAACCTGGCACAGACCCAGATCAAGCAGTTGTTCGTGTAAAAACAAGGGTAGATCAAGTAATGCCATTGTTACCAGAATTGGTACAAAGAGAAGGTGTAATTATTACGCCAATTCAGCCAAGTATGTTAATGTATGTAAACCTATCTAGCACCGATAAAAATATCGACGAAAAGTTTTTATATAATTATGCCTACACAAAAGTAATTCCAGATATTCAACGAATTAACGGAATTGCAAATGCCCAAATCTTAGGAAGTAGAAAATATGCAATTCGTGTTTGGTTAAAACCAGACAGAATGCGTGCTTACAATATTTCTGCAGAAGAAGTTATGGAAGCCATGCAAGAGCAAAGTATTTTGGCAAGACCAGGAAGATTAGGACAAAGCTCTGGAATTACATCACAATCTTTAGAATATGTGTTAACATATCAAGATCGATATAATGAGCCAGAACAATATGAAGAGATTATAATTCGCGCCAATGAAGAAGGCGAAATCATAAAATTAGCAGACATTGCTGATGTAAAATTAGGAAGCGAATTTTTTGATATTTATTCTAATTTAGATGGCAAACCTTCTGCATCTATCGTTTTAAAACAAACTGTTGGTAGCAATGGTAGTGATGTTATTAAAGACGTTAAAGCAAAATTAGACGAACTAAAAATAGATTTACCACCCAATGTAGATTTTAATATTTCTTATGATGTTTCTAACTTTTTAAATGCATCAATAGAGCAAGTTATCCATACATTAAGAGATGCGTTTATTTTAGTTGCTATTGTTGTTTTCTTATTTTTAGGCGATTGGCGCTCAACATTAATTCCAATTATTGCTGTACCTATTTCTTTAATTGGTGCTTTTTTTGTGATGCAAATGTTTGGTTTATCTATCAACTTAATTACACTTTTTGCATTGGTTTTAGCAATTGGAATTGTGGTTGATGATGCCATTGTTGTGGTTGAAGCTGTGCACGCAAAAATGGAAGAGGAAAATTTATCTCCTTACCAAGCATCGTATGCTGTTTTAGGCGAAATTGGTGGTGCAATTGTAGCCATAACATTAGTAATGGTTTCTGTATTTATTCCTATTTCTTTTATGACTGGACCTGTTGGTGTTTTCTACAGACAGTTTTCAATTACAATGGCTGGTTCTATTGTAATATCTGCCTTAGTTGCTTTAACATTAACACCAGTTTTGTGTGCAATGTTGCTTAAAAATAATCATGGAAAAGTAAAAAAATCTCCTGTTGATAAATTTATAAATTGGTTTAATAAAGGTTTTGAAAAATTAACTGGAAAATATGTTGCCATCTTAAATAAAATTGTGGCAAGACGTATTGTTACTTTCGGAATTTTGGCGATATTTTGTGTAGGAATTTATGTTACTAATGAATCTTTACCAGCAGGTTTTATTCCAAATGAAGACCAAGGAATGATTTATGCCATTATTCAAACTCCTCCAGGCTCTACTTTAGAACGCACAAACGAAGTTGCAAAAAAATTGCAAAAAATATGCGAAGAAAATGAAGGTGTAGAATCTGTAACATCTTTAGCTGGTTATGAAATTATGACAGAAGGTAGAGGATCTAATGCAGGAACGTGTTTAATCAACTTAAAACCTTGGCATGATCGTCATCATTCTGTGCACGAAATCATGGAAGAACTAGAAGAAGAAACCAAAGATTTAGGTGCCATAATAGAATATTTCGAACCTCCTGCAGTACCTGGATTTGGTTCTTCTGGCGGATTTTCTTTACGATTGTTAGACAAGACAAACTCTACAGATTACCATGAATTTGAAAAAGTTAATAATAATTTTATGGAAGCCTTAGAAAAACGTCCAGAACTAAAAGGCTTGTTTACGTTTTACTCTGCAAATTACCCTCAATACGAATTAAAAATTAATAATAAAATTGCGATGCAAAAAGGCGTTACTATTAGCAAAGCAATGGAAAATTTGAACATTTTAATTGGTAGTACATACGAACAAGGATTTATTCGTTTTGGAAGGTTTTTTAAAGTGTATACACAAGCTGCACCAGAATATAGAAGATTGCCATCTGATTTAGAAAAGCTTTATGTAAAAAATGAACAAGGAGAAATGGTGCCTTATTCAGCTTTTATGACCATCGAAAAAAAGTTAGGTCCAAACGAAATTACACGTTACAATTTATACAATTCTGCTTCTATTAGAGGTTTGCCTGCAGTTGGTTTTACAAGTGGAGATGCCATTACTGCTATTAAAGAAGTTGCAGCAAAAGAATTACCAAGAGATTATGACATTGCTTGGGAAGATTTATCTTTTGATGAAGCAAAAAGAGGAAGTGAATCCATATACATTTTTATCATCGTTTTAATATTTGTCTACTTTGTTTTGGCAGCACAATATGAAAGCTTCTTATTGCCACTTGTTGTTATTTTATCTTTACCTGTTGGGGTTTTTGGATCTTTTCTTTTATTAAAAATAATGGGTTTAGCCAATGATGTATATGCCCAAATTGGTTTGATCATGTTGGTTGGTTTATTGGGGAAAAATGCCGTTTTAATTGTAGAATTTGCAGTTCAAAAACAATTACAAGGTGCAACAATTTTAGAAGCTGCTATTGAAGGTGCAAAAGCAAGATTTCGCCCAATTTTAATGACTTCTTTCGCATTTATTGCAGGTTTAATTCCTTTAGTTTTAGCAACTGGTGCTGGTGCAATTGGTAATAAAACCATTGGTGGTTCTGCTCTTGGTGGTATGTTTATAGGTACGATGTTTGGTGTTTTAATCATACCTGGTTTGTATTATATTTTTGCAAGTTTAGCAAAAGGAAGAGGTTTAATTATGGATGAAAATTTTGAGCCAATTTCCGAAGAAATAATGCACGCAAGCGAAGGTGAAAGCAAAACAGATAAAGAGATAAGTGAAATTAAAGAGATGCTGAAAAACATCAATAAAAATAAGAATGATGAATAAATTATATAAAATAAAAACAAAAAGGACTCAATTTATATTGATGGTTTCTCTTTTGATGATTTCATTATATTCTTGTGTTCCAACACAAAATGCAATTAGAAATGAAAACAAAATTGTTCCTGAAAACTTTAATAGTAAAATTTCGGACTCTTTAAATTCAGCAAAAATTAACTGGAAAAATTTCTTTTCTGATACAAATTTGACTGCGTTGATTGATACTGCTTTGGTAAATAACCAAGAGTTAAATATTATTTCGCAACAAATAAATAGAGCAAAAAATGAAATCGGAATAAGAAAAGGAGAATATTTGCCTTTCGTAAATATGTATGCTGGCTCTGAATTTGAAAAAGTAGGTGAATTTACCAGAAATGGCGCTGTTGAAAGAAACCTAAATATTCGCGAAAACGAAGAGTTCCCTGAACCTTTACCTAATTTCTCAGTTGGTTTAGCTGCTTCTTGGGAATTGGATGTTTGGAAAAAACTACGAAATGGTAAAAAAGCTGCAACTTTAGAATACTTATCATCCATAGAAGGTAAAAATTTTATGGTTACAAATTTGGTTGCAGAAATTGCAAGTTCTTATTACGAATTGCAAGCTTTAGATAATCAGTTGGTGATAATCAATGAGAATTTGGACATTCAGCAAAATGCTTTAAAAATGGTAAAACTGCAAAAGGAAGCAGCTAGAGCAACACAATTAGCAGTTAGACGTTTTGAGGCTGAAGTTTATAAAAATCAAAGCAATCAGTTTAAAATTCAACAACAAATTGTAGAAACAGAAAATAAGATTAACTTTTTGATTGGTCATTATCCGAAGAAAATACCTAGAGATTCAGAAAATTTTATCAGCAAAAAGATAGATACAATTTTCACAGGAATTCCTTCGCAATTGTTAGCAAACAGACCAGATATTAGACAAGCTGAATACGAATTGCAAGCATCAAAATTAAATGTTGCCATTGCAAAAGCAAATTTTTATCCATCAATTGGTATAAAAGCTGGTGTTGGTTTAGAGGCATTCAAACCAAAATTTTTAACTCATACTCCAGAGTCATTATTATATTCTTTAGTTGGTGATGTTGTTGGACCTTTAATTAACAGAAATGCAATTAAAGCAACC
Source organism: uncultured Polaribacter sp. (assembly GCA_963977615.1). GTDB lineage: Bacteria > Bacteroidota > Bacteroidia > Flavobacteriales > Flavobacteriaceae > Polaribacter. Next base: position 13,288 of record CAXBPL010000006.1, read on the forward strand.
TATAAAAATGCAAACACAAAACAATTACAAGCTGTTTTTGAATATGAAAAATCTATTTTAAATGGATTTATGGAGGTTTCTAATGAATTATCAAACATCAGCAATCTTAAAAAAAGTTACCATTTAAAAGAACAACAAGTAAATGCACTTACAGAATCTATAGATTTATCACTTCAATTGTTTAGATCTGCAAGAATAGAATATACAGAAGTTTTATTTGTACAAAGAGAAGCTTTAGATTCTAAATTAGAAATTGTTGAAACAAAAAGAGATCAACTCTTGGCAAATGTAAAACTCTATCAAACTTTAGGTGGTGGCTGGGAATAAGAATTATTTCATCAATTAAAAAGTACATTTTACCAAATGAAGACTGCCTAAAAAACGGTCTTCATTTTTTTGTTGACAAATTGTGCTTAAAATATTCTAAAACACTATTTGTCAATCAAATAAATAGCATTACATTTGCACTCCTTTTTTAAGGAAAAAATAATTTATTAATAAACAAAAACTAATAGTGTAATTATGAACACATTAAGTTACAAAACAGTATCAGCAAACAGCGCTACCGTAAACAAGGAGTGGCTTTTAGTTGATGCTGACGGTCAAACGTTGGGTCGTCTAGCTTCTAAAGTAGCAAAGCTAATTAGAGGTAAAAACAAACCAAATTTTACTCCTCACGTAGATTGTGGAGATAACGTGGTTATCATCAACGCAGAAAAAATTGTTTTAACTGGTAACAAATGGAAAGAGAAATCTTACATTCGTCATACAGGGTATCCAGGAGGACAAAGATCATTAACTGCAACAGAAATGTTTGAGAAAGATCCTACAAGATTAATCGAGAAAGCAGTAAAAGGTATGTTACCTAAAAATATTTTAGGAGCAGCACTTTACAGAAACTTGTATGTTTATGCAGGTACAGAGCACAAACATGCAGGTCAAGCACCTAAAGCTATTAACCTTAACGATCTTAAATAATGGATATAGTACATAAAATAGGTAGAAGAAAAACGGCTGTTGCTCGTATTTATCTTTCTGAAGGAAAAGGAGAAATTGTAGTTAATAACAAAGATTATAAAAACTACTTTACTACTGGAACTTTACAATATAAAGTACAACAACCTTTAATGTTAACAGAAAACTTAGAGTCTTATGACATTAAAGTTAACGTTTACGGAGGTGGAGTTACTGGTCAAGCAGAAGCAATTCGTTTAGCAATTACTAGAGCATTAGTATTTATTAATGCAGAACATAGGTTAATTTTAAAGCCAGAAGGTTTATTAACTCGTGATCCAAGAATGGTTGAACGTAAGAAATTCGGTCAGAAAAAAGCACGTAAAAAATTCCAATTCTCGAAACGTTAATATTGAATTTGTTTTGGTATTTACTGAAACAATTCTGTATTTTTTTTACGAGAACTGTTATTATTACAAAAAAATAATATTAAACAGTTTAGTATCTAAATAGTTAGGACTCGAAAGACTACCTAAGTATTGATTTCACAAACAGAAAGTAAACACATTTTAAAAAATGGCAAACATAAATATTCAAGAATTATTAGATAGTGGTGTTCATTTTGGACATTTAACTAGAAAGTGGAACCCAAACATGGCTCCATATATTTATACTGAAAGAAATGGTGTACACATCATTGATTTGTATAAAACTGCAGCAAAAATAGAAGAAACTTCAGAAGCTTTAAAAAAGATTGCAAACTCTGGACGTAAAATCTTATTTGTTGCTACAAAAAAACAAGCAAAAGATATTGTATCTGAAAGAGCGAAAGCTGTTAGCATGCCTTACATTACAGAAAGATGGCCAGGTGGAATGTTAACCAACTTTGTTACTATTAGAAAAGCTGTTAAAAAAATGGCTCATATTGATAGAATGAAGCAAGATGGTTCTTTTGATGCATTATCTAAAAGAGAAAAACTACAAATTAATCGTCAGAGAGAAAAATTAGAAAAGAATTTAGGTTCTATTTCTGATATGACTCGTTTACCTGGTGCTTTATTTATTGTGGATATTAAAAAAGAACACATTGCAGTTGCAGAAGCTCAAAAATTAAACATTCCTATTTTTGCAATGGTAGATACAAATTCTGATCCAAGACAGGTAGATTTTGTAATACCAGCTAACGATGATGCTTCTAAATCTGTAGATAAAGTATTAACTTTTTTAACGGATGCAATTGCTGAAGGTTTATCTGAAAGAAAAGCAGATAAAGATAAAGTAAAAGAAGCTAAAGCTCCTAAAGAGCCAAAAGCTCCTAAAACAGAAGGAAAAGAAAAAGCTGCTAAAGCAACTGACGAAGAAGAATAAAATTAGTTTTAATCGATAATTAAAAAATAAATAACATGGAAACAGTAAAAGTAAGTGCTGCTGATGTTAAAAAGTTAAGAGAAGCTACTGGGGCTGGAATGATGGACTGTAAAAAGGCATTAGTTGAAGCTGGTAACGATTTTGACAAAGCAATTGATGTTTTACGTAAAAAAGGTCAGAAAATTGCTGCAAAAAGAGCTGATAGAGATTCTACAGAAGGTGTTGCAGTAACTAAAATTAATGATGACAATACTGTTGGTGTTGCAATCGTTTTAGCTTGTGAAACTGATTTTGTTGGTAAAAATGATTCTTTTGTAGCTTTAGGTGGTCAGTTTGCTGATATCGCTTTAAATACAAATAGTAAAGAAGAGTTTTTAGCTGCTGATTTTGGTGGAATGACTGTTGCTGATAAATTGGTTGAACAAACTGGTGTAATTGGTGAAAAATTAGAAATTACTGCTTTCGAAAAAGTAGAAGCTGCCTATGTTGGTGCTTATACACACATTGGTAAAATTGCTGCTTTAGTTGGTTTATCTGCTGTTGTAGATAATGCTGAAGAATTAGCAAAAGATGTTGCAATGCAAGTTGCTTCAATGGGTGCAACTACTTTATCTTATAAAGATTTTGATCCTGCATTTGTTGCTGCTGAAACAGAAGCTAGAATTGCAGTTATCGAAAAAGATAATATCGAATTAGGTAGATTAGGGAAAACGTTGAAAAATGTTCCTCAATATATTTCTATGTCTCAATTATCTCCAGAAGTTTTAGCGAAAGCTGAAGCTGATGCAAAAGCTGAATTAGCTGCAGAAGGAAAACCAGAAAAAATCTGGGACAGAATTTTACCAGGAAAAATTGATAGATTCGTTGCTGATAACACAACTTTAGATATGGAACAATGTCTTTTAGATCAAGCTTTTATTAAAGATGACAAAAAGAACGTTGCAGATTATGTAAAGACTTATGGTGATGTAGAAGTATCTACTTTTAAAAGAGTTACTTTAGGATAATTTAAACTGAATTTATTTCAGAACTTTATTCAATATAATTTAAAACCTCGCATTTTTGCGAGGTTTTTTTGTATCTATAAACTAATAAAAACACATAGAAAATCAGCTTACATAATTCGAGTAATTTTTACACGATTGAGTAATTTTTACTCAACATTAAATTTGTAATAGTTAACTAATCAACTTACATTCATTATCTTAGATAAAACACTGAATTATAGGTATATCTTTTGAAGATAAACGATAATAATTCATCACTAAAAGTGAATTTATCAAAATATAATATATGATTAGAAAAGTATTTCTTACACCATTTCAAAAATTTATAAAAATTGAAGGTTTTAGCGGAATTTTATTATTGCTAAGTACAATAATTGCTTTAATCTGGGCCAACTCTAGTTTTGGGAACACATATGCTGAGCTTTGGGATTATAAAATAGGAATTTCTGGCGAAGGTTTTGAACTAAAAAAACCATTATTACTTTGGATTAATGATGGCTTAATGGCAATTTTCTTCTTTTTGATTGGTTTAGAAATAAAAAGAGAAGTGTTAATTGGTGAATTAAATTCTGTAAAGAAATTAGCATTCCCTTTATTTGGCGCCATTGGTGGAGCTTTAATTCCTGTTGGTTTATACATTCTTTTAAATCAGAATCCAGAAACATTTAAAGGTTGGGGAATACCAATGGCTACTGATATTGCATTTTCATTAGCAGTTTTAAATGCTCTAGGAAAAAGAGTGCCTTTAAGTTTAAAAATATTTTTAATTGCTTTTGCAATAGTAGATGATATTGAAGCTGTTTTAGTAATCGCCATTTTTTATAGTGGCACCATAAAAACAACATTACTTTTAATTGCTTTAGGTTTGTTAGCAGTTTTATATTTTTTATCTTATAAAGGATATTACTCTAAATTTATCTTATTTTTTACGGGAGTTGTTGTTTGGGTTTTATTTTTAAAATCAGGTGTTCACCCAACTGTTGCTGGGATTTTATTAGCTTTTTCTGTACCTATAAGTCAAAAAATAAATAGCTCCACTTTTATTACACAATTAGAGAAAGTTTACAATAACATTAAAAGTGCAAGCATTTTAAGAAAGCCTATCTTGTCTAATGAGCAAATAGAATCTATGGACGATTTAGAGAGTTGGAGTAACAAATTTCAATCTCCTTTGCAGCATTTAGAACACAATTTACATGGCTGGGTAGCTTATTTTATAATCCCTGTTTTTGCGCTTGCAAATGCTGGTGTACTTATAGATAGTTCTGCAGGAATAGAAGTTACATTAGTAATAAATATTGTAATTTGTTTGGTTTTAGGAAAAGGCTTAGGAATACCAATTGTAATTTTTATCGCTGAAAAATTAAACTTATTGCAAATTCCTGCAGATATAAATTTCAAACAAATTATAGGCGTTTCATTTATTGCTGGTATAGGTTTTACAATGGCTATTTTTGTGGCAAGTTTGGCATTTACATCTAGTCCAGAATATATAAGTTCTGCAAAAATTGGTATTTTATTAGGATCACTTATCTCTGCAGTTATTGGATATTTAATTTTAAGGTTTGGTACTAAAAAAAACACAGTTTTAAAAAAAGGAATGAGAATTGTTCAATAAAAAAAAAGAATTTAGAGTTCACCATTGAAAAATAAATCAATATTAAAAAAAGGGTAAAGAATAAAATATGCACATCAAAAACACGGCTTTAGAAGAAAGAATTAAGGAACTTACCTGTTTGTATGAAGTTTCTTCTATCATCGTAAATGCAGATGCTGTAGAAATTTCAGAAACGCTAAAAGCAATTGGTAAAAGTCTAAAAAAAGGATTCCAATTTCCTGAGCAAACAGAAATTTTAATTGAAATTCCCTTACATAGTTACAAAACTGGACGTATCAATAAAGAACATCAAATTTCTGCTGATGTAATTCTATTCAATAAAATTAAAGGTAGAATGTTCGCATCCATCAAAAAAAAATCTCTTTTATTTTTAGATGAAGAACAACCTTTGTTGGATAATGTAGCTTTAAAACTAGGAAATTTGCTAGAAAGAATAGAAATTCAACAAAATGAAATTTCTCTTAAAAGACAAATGGAACGTGCAGATCGTTTAAAAATTTTAGGCGAATTAACAGCAGGAATTGCACACGAATTAAACACACCTTTAGCCAATATTTTGGGTTTTGCAGAGCTTTTAAAAGACGATTTTAAAAATGTTAACCAAACAACTCAAGATGTAGATAAAATTATAAGCAATGCCATATTTGCAAGAGAAGTTGTTAAAAAGTTGATGTTTTTTGCTTGTGAAATGCCACAAGAAAAGAAGGAAATAAATATAGTACCTAATATAAAAAATGCCCTTAATTTATTAGAGGCTACATTTAGAAAAGAACAGGTAAAACATACCATCGTTATTGATGATTTAGAACTAAATTTAAAAGCAGATACTGTTCAAATTACACAAATTTTGTTCAATTTAATAATCAATGCTATTTATTTTTCATCCAAAAATGGCTTGGTTACCATTAAAGCTCATCAAACAAAAACACATATTGTTTTAGAAATTTTTGATGAGGGAGAAGGAATTTTAGAAGAAAATTTAGATAAAATTTTTCAACCATTTTTTTCCACAAAATCTCCTGCAGATGGAACTGGATTGGGTTTAAGTGTAGTTCATGGAATTGTTGCCAGCCATAATGGAACCATAAAAGCCAAGAATAACAAATTTAAAGGCGCTTGTTTTACTGTTAAATTACCAAAATCTTAAAAGTATGCAATTAAGAAAAGAAAATATTTTAATTGTAGATGATGATGTAAATATCTTAGAATTATTACAACGTCATTTGCACTCTTGGAATTATCATACCTACAAAGCAATTTCTGTAAAAGAAGCTGTGAGTATTTTAAAAGATACACAAATAGATTTGCTAATTACAGATTTAAAAATGCCAGAAATAGATGGTTTTGAGTTGATAAAATTCGTTACTGAACATTATCCTAATTTACCAAAATTAGTAGTTACAGGCTATCCTTCTGTGCAAGATTCTTTAACGGCTATAAAAGCAGGTGTTGTAGATTATTTAACAAAACCATTTACCAAAAACGAGTTAGAATCTGCTGTAACTACTTCTTTAAAAAATAAAAATTTTTCTAAAACTGATGTAAATTCATCCGAAGAAAATAAAAGTAAAATTTATGGTGAAATTATAGGTAATTCAGAAAAAATACAGGACGTAATTCAAATTATCGAACGTGTAAAAAATAACAAAGCAACCATATTTATTAAAGGCGAAAGTGGCACAGGTAAAGAACTTGTTGCAAGAGCTGTACATTACAAAGGTAAGTTTGCCAAAGCTCCTTTTATTGCTGTAAATTGTGGTGGCATTCCAGAAAATTTGCTAGAAGCAGAATTATTTGGCTACACAAAAGGGGCTTTTACTGGCGCAGATAAAGATAGAGATGGTTTTTTTCAAGCAGCTAATGGAGGAACTATATTTTTAGATGAAATTGGCAATGCTCCTTTAAATGTTCAAACTAGATTGTTACGAGTTTTACAAGAAAAAGAAGTTGTAAAAGTTGGTGCGCAAAAACCAGAAAAAATTGATGTGAGAATTATTGCAGCAACCAATAGCAATTTAAAAGCTATGATTGCAAAACAGACTTTTAGAGAAGATTTGTTTTATAGACTAACCGTTGTTGAAATAAATATTGCTCCTTTAAGAGATCGAAAAGAAGATATTAAACCTTTAGTTGATAAATTTCTGTTTAAGTATGGCATTGAGTATAAAGATAGATTTATAAAAATTGAACCTGAAGCTTTAAAGATTCTAGAACGTTATAATTGGCCTGGAAACATTAGAGAGTTAGAAAATATAATTCAACGTGCTGTAATTATGTGCGATAAACTCATTGAAATTCAGCATTTACCAGACACTTTAAAACACAGTATTAATTTTCCTGATGATACATTAGTTTCACTAAAAGAGTTTGAAAAAAAATACATTCAGAAAGTTTTAAATGCCACAAAAAATAACAAAACAAAAGCCGCAGAAATTTTAGGAATTACACGAAAAACATTGAGTCAAAAATTAGATAATTAATTGAGTATATTTTACACTAGTGAGTAATTATTACACAATATTTATATATAAATGATTTTATTTAAATTTTACATAAATCTAAATATCAACACATTAATAAAGTCATCAATTAAAAGCATCTTTTTGGCATGTAGTTTGTATTATTGATTGAAAGAAATAAAAAATATTTAATTTAAAATTTATTAGATGAAAAACTTTTTAATGGCAGTTTTAATTGTTTTAGGAAGTTTGAGTTTAAATGCTCAAGAAACAAGCATCGAAATAAATAAAGGAGATATTTATGTGATTGTTAAACCTTCTGGAAACAGTTACAAACACATAAATTTTCCTAGACAAAATATTATTTTAAAAAAAGGCGGTGTTTTAACCAACCAAACTGTGAATGGTAAAGAGGTTATTGTTACTAAAGTTACCAGGAAAAATAATGGTTCCACAAAAATAAAAGTAAAACCAACTGATGGAACTGGGTTTTATAAAGTAATAAAAAGTGTTTCTATAAATTTTGAAGAAGCTATAAAATCTGGTGAAATAAGAGTTAAGGAAGATAGTTAGTTAAGTTAGTAGTTTAGTATTATTTTTTAATTGGTGAAGCCTTAACAGTTTATGTGTTAAGGCTTCTTTTTTACAAATTCTCGTTTTTAAAGTAGCGTATTTTTTACTCAGCTGCGTAATAAGTAATCAATTTTTGTTTTATCAATTTTTAAGGTTTTTACTCCAAAACCTATACTCTTAAAGGCTTTGCAGCAATCCTTTTTATTTATAAAATGTATTGGCATACAGCTTGCCATAGATATTATAAATACTAAAAAATATTTATGAAAACAAATCCTTTAAATCTATGCAGCATTTGTCTTAATAATACTGCTTGCGTTCTTACCCACGCAAAAGAAAAAGTTTGGTCTTGTAGCGATTTCGAAGAATCTACAACAGTTTATGAGCATAAAAACACCAAACCAAATTTTGCTTTAGCATCTGTTTAAAATAATGTTCATCAATTTAAATAACATTAAAGAGAAATCACAAAACTAATATCTGAACCATACAACAACATGAAATACGGAAATATTATACTAGAAAAAAAAGAATATGTGTATTTAAAACGACTTTTAAACCTGAATACATACACTAATAATTCTGATACTCAAAGTTCAATACAAAGATTAATAGAAGAGCTAAAAACAGCTCAAATTGTAGATGAAATAGAAATGCCAGAAGATGTAATTCGTTTTAACAGCACTGTTAAAGTAGTTGCAGAACATGGATGGGAAAATACTTTAAAAATTGTTGTTCCCTCAGAAAAAAATGTGAAAGAACATAAAATATCTGTGCTGTCGCCAATAGGAATTGCGCTTTTTGGATATTCAGAAAACGATGAATTAGTTTGGGATTTTCCTGGTGGACAAAGAAAAATTAAAATTGTGGCTGTAAAGCAGGACGAAAATCATAAACGAATAGAAGTATTACTTTAAAAAATAAATTATGAACATAGAAAATATTAATACGTACGACACAGATGTAGATAAATCTCATAAACTAAACACTACAGAACTTTCTAATTGGTTAATGCAATTAAGATTTACAAAAGAAGAACTAAAAAATTTAATTGAACTTTGTAGCAACTCTCTTAATAATAACAATGTAAATGATAAAGAAATACTGCTAGAGTTTGAAGAGAAAAACCAAGAAAATGATCATTTATTAAGTATTCTACATAAATATATGAGCATTAGAGAGCATATTGCAGAATGTGAAGACACACAATGTGATACTACTTATCTTAATGAGCATAAAAAGCATAAAGAAACCTATTTACAATATATGGATAGTTATAGAAAGTTAAAAGATCAATTTTATGTGAATGTAAATGAGCAAATAAACTCAAAGAATAATTGCTAAATGTAAGGATTAAAAGAGCTGTAAAATATCATGAAAAAAATTTTAATACCCATAGAATTTAAAAATAATAGTGATAACGTTATAGAGTATGCTGTTCATTTACATAAAAATGAGGCCTGTGTTTTTTATTTTTTGAATACATATTCCTTAAATATTTCTGGTTTACAAGCTTTAAATTTTTTAAAAGCTAGTAGAGATTGGCGAGAAAAACCAAAGCAAAAATCTGAAAAAAATTTAGCTATTTTAGTTGATAAATATTCAGCTACATATAAAGAATATAATCATCAATTTTATGCACTCTCAGAATGTGAAAGTTTGATAAGAGGAATTCAAAAAACAATAGAAAAACTTAAAATAGATTTAATTATAATGGCTACAAAATCTAAAAAAGAAAAATGTTTTGGTAAATATGCCACAAATACAGAAAGAATTATCGAAAATATTAGAAAATGCCCATTGATAATAATGCCTGAAAATCAAATCATTGAATAGTACTTTTTAATGCTAATACTTTTCAATTTTGATACTAAAAAAAAGAAAATCCCATTCCAAAAGAAACACTATCTAGCCTATTATTCTCAAAACCAATAAGACCTTTTCTATGAAAATCTAATCTTACAATGGTATTCCATCTTTTTCCACCTGCAATTTGGCTTCCAATTCCAAATCCATAATAATTTCCATCTGGATATCTATTAGATGGTCGCCACATTTTTCCATAACTCGTTTCTATAAAAAAAGCATCATCTTCTCTTTCATAAATATTATATCTTAAAGTTGTGTAGGTAGGAAAAGCATCTATAGCATAATTCCAATGAAAATCATAGCCTGCATGCAAGCTCACAGCTAATCGCCTTTTAAATTCATAGCCAACACCTAATCTTAAAAAAATTGCTGCAGGTACAAATAAAGATTCTCCATCATCTGGATCTAAAGTATAATTTTCGTTAATCCCTAAAGTAAAATTGAACGTACTTGTAAAAAAAGGTCTTCCTAATTTTTCTTGTGATGAGAGCTGAACTGCAAATAAAACAGGCATCAAAAAGAGTAGTTTTCTCATAAAATAGTTTGGTTGATTTTTTTATTTTGAATCAAAAACTATTCCGAGTTTAATTCAAAACAAAAAATCAACCAACACTTTATAAAGTATCAAAAAAAAATATGCTTTTAATTTTCCTTTTTCCACTGATTAAAACCACTAGAAACATGAATTACGTTAAAACCTTCTTCTTTTAGAATAACACCTGCTTTTTCGCTTCTATTTCCAGATCTGCAATATAGATATACTGTTTTACTTTTATCTAATTGATTGCTTGCTTTCTTCTTAAAATCATCATCAAAGTAATTTGCAAAAACAGCAGTTTCTATAAAACCTTCATTTATTTCTTCTGGAGTTCTAACATCCATCAATTGAATATTTTTAGTAGCTAATAATTCTTTTAGCTCTAAAGTTGTAATACTTTCTACGTGTTGTTTTTTATCACAATTGATAAAAAAAACGCTCATCAGCAAAAAATAAATTACAGGTTTCATTACGTTATTTTAAAGTTGATGGACAAACTGTAGCTGTTCTTTTAATCGTTGTATTTCTGATGGCTGCATAACCACCTGCAACATCTATTATGTTATGGAAACCTCTTGCTTTTAAGATTGATGATGCAATTACTGAACGATAGCCTCCTCCACAATAGACATAAAAATCTTCTTTTTTAGGGAACTCAGTTATATGATCATTTAAAAAAGAGAGAGGTGTACTTGGCACATTTTCTACATGTTCACTTTCAAATTCGCCTGGTTTTCTAACATCAAAAACAATGGCATTTTCTTTTATTTTATCACCTAAAACTTCTGCAGAAACAGATCTTAAAGTGTCAATTTCTTTATTTGCATTTTGCCAAGAAGCAAAACTACCTTTTAAATATCCCAAAACATTATCGAAACCAACTCTAGATAAACGAGTAATTGTATCTTCCTCTCTACCTTCTGGAGCTACCAATAAAATAGGCTGTTTTGTGTCTTTTATTAAAGCACCAACCCAAGGTGCAAAACCACCATCAATACCTATAAAAATAGATTGTGGAATAAAACCTTTTATAAATTCTGTTTGATGACGAACATCTAAAATTACAGCATCCATATCATTAGCAATAAATTCAAATTCTTTTACAGATAAAGGTTTTGCGCTAATTTTAATTACATCATCTATCGATTTATAACCTTCCTTATTCATTTGTACGTTTAAAGGAAAATAAGCTGGTGGAGGCAATAAACCATCTGTAACTTCTTTAATAAATTCAGCTTTGGTCATGTTTGCTCTTAAAGCATAATTGGTTTCTTTTTGATTGCCAATTGTACCCACAGTTTCTTTGCTTAAGTTTTTACCACAAGCAGAACCAGCTCCATGTGCAGGATATACAATTACATCATCTGCCAAAGGCATTACTTTATTGCGCAAACTATCAAACAATAAACCTGCTAAATCTTCTTGTGTTAAAGCTCCTTTTTGTGCTAAATCTGGTCTACCAACATCACCTAAAAACAACGTATCTCCACTAAAAATTGCGTGGTCTTTTCCGTTTTTATCTTTTAACAGGTAACAAGAACTTTCCATTGTATGTCCTGGAGTATGCAACACTGTAATTGTAAGATCACCCACTTTAAACACTTGATTGTCTTCTGCAATAATAGCATCGAAATTAGTTTTTGCAGTTGGGCCAAAAACAATTTTTGCATCCGTTTTTTCTGCTAAAGTTACATGTCCACTCACAAAATCTGCATGAAAATGCGTTTCGAAAATGTATTTAATCTTACTATTATTTTTTGCTGCTCTATCTATATAATCTTGTACTTCTCTTAATGGATCTATAATAGCAACTTCACCATTACTTTCAATATAATAAGCACCTTGTGCTAAACAACCTGTGTAAATTTGTTCTATAATCATAATCTTATACTTTTAATCAACTTTCAAAACTACACTTATGTCCTGATTTTAAGTGACATTTTTAAGTTGTATTCCTAATTATTTATATGCTTGATGGATGTATTTCGCGTACTTTTCTTGATGTTTTCTACAACCAGTTTTATAAAATTTCACAGCTTGATTTGCTCTCATAAAAAAATGATTGATAGTGATAATGTCTAAAATTCCACTTCTAAACAAATCGTCTCTCACAGGACCTTTTACACCAGCAAAATAAAAATTTATCCCTTTTTTTTGATAAAACTTAATGCGTTCTTTCAACATTTCTACTCCTGTACTATCTACTCTATTGATACTTTCTGCATCTAATACAATCAATTTTAAAGCTTTTCCTTTTTTATCTGCCATCAAATCTAAATGATCTCTAAAATAATTAGAATTGGCATAAAATATTTGGGCATCGAATCTGAAAACCAAAATATCATCATCTATAATTACTTCTTCAAAACGATTTTTGTTTCTATAAAAGTTAGAGTCTGGTACTTTGCCTAATTCAGTAATATAAGGTTTAGACGTTCTGTAAATTAAAACAATTAAAGACAAACCAACACCCACCATTATTCCATATTCTATGCCTAATAGTAGTGTTGCAAGAAACGTTGCTAACATCAACCAAAAATCTAAATTATTGGCTTTCCATAAAAAAGCTGCTTCTTTAAAATTGATTAAATTAAAAACAGCCACAATAATAATAGCTGCTAAAACTGTTTTTGGTAAATGATAAAATAATGGCGTTAAAAAGAGCAATGTTATTATAACCATTAGAACAGAAATTAAAGCTGCCATTCCTGTTTTTGCGCCACTTTCTTGGTTAATTGCAGATCTTGAAAAACTAGAGGTTGATGGATATGCTTTAAATAAAGACCCAACCATGTTTGCCAAACCTAAGGCAATTAATTCTTGATTTGGTCTAATTCTATATTCGTCTTGTTTTGCTTCTAAAGATTTACCTATGGAAATGGTTTCTAAATAACCAACCATTACTAAGGTAAATGCAATTGGTAACAATTCTTTTATCTGATCTAAATCGAATTCAGGAACACCAAAAAAAGGCAATCCTGAGGGTATCTCTTTTACAATTGAAACATCACTAAAGCTTTTTCCAAAAAATTTCATTATTAGAATCCCAAGAATAACAACAATTAAAGCACTTGGAATTTTTTTATTTATCCTTCTGAAAAAAATAATTATACTAACAGATATTAAACCAATTACTGTTGTATGAAAATTGAGATTTTCAATTTGAAACCAAATATCTTCTAAAATATATTGTATTTGATCACTTTGCATAAAATCTACGCCCAACAAGTTTTTAAATTGGTTGATACCAATAATTAAAGCCACTGCAGATGTAAATCCAGTAATAACTGGTTTTGATAGGAAGTTTACAATAAATCCTAAACTAAAAATACCTAATATAAATTGAATGGAACCTACCAATAAAGCCAATAAAATTGCAATTGAGATATAACTTTCTGAGCCTGCTAATGCTAATGTAGAAACTCCTGTTGCTACAATTAAGGAATCCATTGCAACTGGCCCAATTGCCACTTGTCTAGAAGAACCAAATATAGCATACATAACTTGGGGAACTAATGCACAGTACAACCCGTAAATAGGAGGCAGACCAGCAATTAGTGCATATGCAATTCCTTGTGGAATTAAAATAATACCAACAGTAATACCTGCAAGCAAATCGCCTTTAAAAAGAGATTTGTTGTAGTTTGGTAACCATTCTAAAATTGGTATTACTTTTTTTATGTTCATTTATTCTTTGCTGTTTGCTATTTGCTTTTCGCTACTTGCTAAAAGCTAACTGCTAAAGGCTATTTTAAAAAAGCTCTCCTTGACTTCTCCCTTTTACTCTTCCTAAATGTGTATATGCTAATTCTGTAACTTCTCTTCCTCTTGGAGTTCTCATAATAAAACCTTGCTGAATTAAAAAAGGTTCATAAACTTCCTCAATAGTTTCTGTGTTTTCTGAAACTGCAGTTGCAATTGTACTTAAACCTACTGGTCCTCCTTTAAATTTATCAATAATTGTAGCTAAAATTTTATTGTCCATTTCATCTAAACCATGAGCATCAACATTTAAAGCTTTTAATGCATATCTTGCGATTTCTATACTGATTTTTCCATCGCCTTTTATCTGTGCAAAATCTCTTACTCTTCTTAATAAAGCGTTTGCAATTCTTGGAGTTCCTCTACTTCTACCTGCAATTTCAATTGCAGCTTCCATAGAAATAGGAACACCTAAAATATGTGAACTTCTCTGAATTATAGTTGTTAGTAATTCTGTAGTATAATAATGTAACCTGCTGCTGATTCCAAAACGAGCTCTCATTGGTGCTGTTAACAAACCAGATCTTGTGGTTGCACCAATTAATGTAAAAGGTTCTAAATTGATTTGAACAGTTCTGGCATTTGGACCAGATTCAATCATAATATCAATTTTGTAATCTTCCATTGCAGAATATAAGTATTCTTCTACAATTGGACTTAATCTATGAATTTCATCAATAAAAAGTACATCTCTTTCATCAAGATTTGTTAATAAACCAGCTAAATCTCCAGGTTTGTCTAAAACTGGACCTGAAGTTACTTTAATACCTACTTGTAATTCATTCGCTAAAATATGTGCTAATGTAGTTTTCCCTAATCCTGGAGGGCCATGAAACAAGGTATGATCTAAGGCTTCTCCTCTTTGATTAGCAGCTTCTACGAATATTTTAAGATTATCGATTGCTTGATCTTGTCCTGCAAAATCATCAAAAGAAAGTGGACGTAATTTTTTTTCTACATCTAAATCTTCGTTTGATAAATTCGTATTTTCAGGATTCAAGTTTTCGTTCATGATTACAAAGATACAGGATTTTGAAATAGATTTTCTAACTGAATTTGTTAAATCAAAACCTTAATTCTTATCTGCTAGGATGAGAAATAATTCATCTTTAATTTCACTTTGTTTTGAAACTTTATTTCTCCTATTCTTAATTACTTTAAAAATATAAGCTAAAAAAAACCGATTCATTTCTGAATCGGTTTTAAAAATCCCCCAATTTTTAAATTATTTCTAATACTATACAAACAAAATTAGAAAATATAAAATTAATTTAATATCCAATTAAGACAAATCGATAGCCCAAAAAGACATTTTACCAATTTATTTATAAAAATGAAACACTAAAATCTAAGTTTCGTTTTATTAATTCGCAGAAGTGAAGCATGTTTTTTTTTAACATAAATTAAATAAATTGCTTCTAAAAAAAGAATGAATGTTGTTCTATAGAAACATCTTTTATATATGATTAACAGCCTATAAAATGAAAACTAGTTAATTTCTGGACGAAATTCGGTTGGTAGTTTATGAAACTTTTTCTTAAAAGTGGCACTAAATTTACTAGGACTGTCATAACCAATTTCGTGTGAAACATGTTTTATTAACATATTGGTATTTAGAATTAATTGAAGTGCCAATTCCATTTTTTTATCAATATTATATTGCAGTATTGATGTACCGTAAACCAATTTGAAATCTGTTTTTAGTTTTGAAGGAGAAATAACTAGTTTTTTTGAAATGGCTTCAATTCCTATAAAAGGCATGCTCAAATCATTTGAAATTAACCGCTCACACTCTGACATTTTTTTATAATCTATAGTATCTTTTAATTTATAATTTTCCTTTCTTAAATCAGCAAAAGCATTTTTAAAAAAAGTAGATACTATATTAAGTGTTTGTGCTTTTAATAAAGTATTACTAAAAACATCGTTATTAAAATTTTTAAATGTTTCTTCAATTTCATGAGATAATTGGGTTGCATTAGGCACAATATCTTGATAAGATATAAACCCTTTGTCGGAATCTAAAAACTTTCTAAAAGGGAGGTTTTTATCTAATTTATCTAAAGGAATATTTTTTTTTATCCAATCTGGTTTAAAATGAAAAATATAAAATTCGCACTTAGATCCTTTATAAAAATGAGCTCCTATATCTGTACCTGGCTTTTTGAACCCCCAAAATTTATTTTGGAATGGTATTTTACCTATAAATGTATTTTGTAGCTTTACTTGGCTTTCATATAGCGTAAATGTAAGTGTGTAATGTTCGCTTGGAATATTTTTATCATAAGCGGTTCTAATTAAAGTATTTTGTTTAAACTCTAAGTTAGTTATGGTAAGCCATAAACCTTCTTCTATTTTACGATATTGCAACGTACCCTTTATAAAAGGATTGTTTCTATAAACTTTCTGCTCATCAATGTTATGTTTACTTCCTGGAGTCTCTATAGTAGCTTTTATCATTAATTCTGGCGTATTTGCCAAAAAAGGAAATTCAAAAAAACCATTCTTATAAAACTTTAAATTAGGTTTTATAAATTGTAACCACTTACGTACATCCATCTTTTAATTTAAAACTTCAAATAATATTCAAATTCAATGTAAATTAATAAAAAAAACAGCAATAATTCCCAAATCTACACATAAAACATATTAAAATAGAAAAATTAAATAGAAAGTAAAATTAATTATCTCAATTTAGAAACGTATTACTAAACTATCAATAGTTGCATATTTACAAATTAAATATTGTCATAAATAATTATATAGATATAGTAAAAATCAAAAAAGCCTTTCCAAATTGGAAAGGCTTTTTTATAAAGTTTATATAATTAAGATTCTTCTTCTCCTTCTAAAAGTGGAGTTGTTTGTAGAACGAAATCTTGACCATGTAAATAATCACTATCGTCATCATTTGGATCTACTCTCTTACTATAATCATAAGCCCATCTATGAACCTCAGGTAATTTTCCTGGCCAGTTTCCATGTATATGTTCTACTGGAGTTGTCCATTCTAATGTGTTAGATTTCCAAGGGTTTTGAGTTGCTTTTTCTCCTCTATAGATTGATATAAAGTAATTCGCTATAAATATAATTTGAGCAAAACCACCTACTAAAGCAAATATTGTAATTACAACATTGATATCTGCTAAATCATCGAACATTGGAAAAGCAGTATTTGAGTAATATCTTCTTGGTAAACCTGCTAAACCAATAAAATGCATTGGCCAAAATACTCCATAAGCACAAACTATTGTAATCCAAAAGTGCCAATAACCTAATGTTTTATTCATCATTCTACCATACATTTTTGGAAACCAATGATAAACACCTGCAAACATACCAAATATTGCAGAAACACCCATTACTAAATGGAAGTGAGCAACCACAAAATACGTATCATGAATATTAATATCTAATGCAGAATCTCCTAAAACTAAACCTGTTAAACCACCAGTAACAAAGGTAGATACCAAACCAATAGAAAATAACATTGCTGGGTTTAACTGTAAATTACCTTTCCATAAAGTAGTAACATAATTAAATGCTTTTACTGCAGATGGAATTGCAATTAACAACGTTGTAAATGTAAAGACTGAACCTAAAAATGGATTCATACCTGAAATAAACATGTGGTGACCCCAAACAATTGTTGATAAGAATGCTATTGCCATAATTGACATAACCATTGCTCTATATCCAAAAATTGGTTTTCTTGCGTTTGTAGATATTACTTCAGAAGTAATACCTAAAGCTGGTAATAATACAATGTATACTTCTGGATGTCCTAAGAACCAGAATAAATGTTCAAATAAAACAGGAGATCCACCTTGATAATGTAAAACTTCTCCAGAAATAAATATATCTGATAAGTAGAAAGATGTTCCAAAACTTCTATCAAAAACTAATAATAAAGCTGCTGATAATAAAACTGGAAAAGAAACAACTCCAATAATTGCAGTAATAAAGAATGCCCAAATTGTTAATGGCAATCTTGTCATTTTCATTCCTTTAGTTCTTAAATTAAGTACAGTAACAATATAGTTAAGTGCACCAATTAAAGAAGAAGCAATAAAGATTGACATAGAAACCAACCAAAGTGTCATACCAGCTCCTGAACCAGGAATTGCTTGTGGTAAAGCACTTAATGGAGGGTAAATCGTCCAACCTGCAGATGCTGGTCCAGCTTCTACAAATAACGATATAACCATGATTATACTTGACAAAAAGAATAACCAATAAGATACCATATTTAGAAAACCAGAAGCCATATCTCTAGCTCCAATTTGCAATGGAATTAATAAGTTAGAAAATGTACCACTTAAACCAGCTGTTAGTACAAAAAATACCATGATTGTACCATGTATGGTTACCAAAGCCAAATATATATCTGGACTCATAATTCCATCTGTTTGATGTCTTCCTAAGAAAGCTTCAACAATAGAAAATGATGTGTCTGGCCAAGCTAATTGTAAACGAAATAACATTGACATTAGAACTGCAATAATTCCCATAAACATTCCAGTAATAAGGAATTGCTTAGAAATCATTTTATGATCTTGACTAAAAATATATTTTGTTACAAATGTTTCTTTATGATGATGTTCTGACATAATCTATTTATTTGTAGTGTCTTTTAATTTTTTATTTATTGATAACTGTTGCTAACGTTGGCTGTTCTGCAAGCCATTGGTCGTATTCTTCTTGCTCTACTACTGTAATTTTCATTTGCATACTATAATGAGAGGTTCCACAAATTTTATTACATAATAAAAGGTAATTAAATTCGTATAATTCTTCACCACTTGCAGCTCTAATTAAATTTATTCCTTTAGTTTTCTCTTTTACTTCAGATTGCATTCTCATTTCCTCTGTAGTATATTTAGGAGTAAAACCAAATTCTGTAACCATTCCTGGAACACAATTCATTTGCGCTCTAAAATGCGGCATATAAGCTGAATGCAATACATCTTGAGAACGGAACTTGAAATGTACTTTCTTACCTTTTGGTAAATACAATTCAGTTACTTGTTTATCATCTTGAGAATTTTTATCAGCCATATTAACACCCATTGTATTAATACCTTCAATAAAATTCACGTTTCCTTGACCTAAAGTATTATCTTCTCCTGCATATCTTGCATGCCAACCCCATTGATAAGAGTATACTTCTATAACAACAGCATCTTCATCATCTAAATCCATAACATTATTCCATTGCCATAAACCATAACCGATTAAAACAACTAAAACAACTGCTGGTATAATAGTCCAAATCATTTCTAATTTATGACTATCTGCATAAAATTTAGCTTTGTTATTTTTATTTCCTTTATACTTAAAAGTAAAATAGAAAATTAAAAATTGCATTAAAAACTGAACAATACCAATTAACCAAAATGTAATATTGAATAATCTGTCATCATGCTCACCTTCAATAGAAGCTGATTCTGGTAACATAATTACATTCATGGCAATTAGACAGTAAATCATTATTGCATAAAAGTAAACTAAGAAATATAGTGAATACTTTCCTTGTTTTGCATTGTCTTCATCGTTCGCTATAACACCTCTAAAATTTAAAATTCTAGTTATCTGCCAAAAACTTACACCTATTGCAACACCTATAAAAATATAAAATAGAGCTAGCATATATATCTTTTCTTTATTGTTTAATTCTTAATTTATTTAATGATGATTGTCTGAACCTTCTCCTCTGTGTTCAATATTATAATAATGGAAATGTTCGCTTTCTTCTAAAAATGGATTTGCTTTTGGAATAGGATTTGCTTTCGCAAAAGAACTAAACACGGAATAAATAAATATACCTACAAAGAATAGTAAAGAACTTATTTCTGGAATTCCAATATACCATTGACCTCCAACTGTTGCTGGCATAATCATTACAAATATATCTAAATAATGTCCTCCTAGAATTACAATTCCACCAAGAACAACAAACCAAGGAATACTCTTATAATCGCTATTTAAAAGTAACAATATTGGGAATACGAAATTCATTACAACCATTGCTAAAAATGGTAATTTATATTCATTAAATCTTGCTGCGAAATATGTAGTTTCTTCTGGAATGTTTGCATACCAGATTAACATAAATTGAGCAAACCATAAGTATGTCCAAAATACTGAAAAACCAAACATAAACTTCGCTAAATCATGAATATGACTATCGTTAACTGCAGGTAAAGCTCCTTTTGAACGTAAATATATTGTTACAAAAGCAATAACTGTTAAAGCACTTACTAACAAACTTGCAAGAACATACCAACCAAATAATGTTGAAAACCAGTGAGGATCTAATCCCATAATCCAGTCCCAAGACATCATTGATTCTGTAATCATAAATACAAAGATGAAACCTACAGATACATTATAGTTTAATTTATAAGTTTTTCCACCATCATTTGCTGTGTCTTCTTTAATTGAATTTTTACGGATAAAAAATCTATAAGCATTCCAAAGAGCTAAATAAATAATACTTCTAATTGTCCAACCTGGAATGTTAATCCACCAAGATTTACCATCTACAATTGCATCATAATTTTCACTTGAAGGATCAAATGTTCCTTCTGCCATCCATGGAAATAAGTGATTGATGTGCATTGCTGATAAAATAACAATAATCAACATAATTACTGATGTTGGTACTAAATTAGCAGATATTGCTTCCATCACTCTAAATAAAACAACAGACCATCCTGATTGCGCTACTCTTTGTGAAGCATAAAATGCTAATACCAATAAAGAAATACCTAAAAAGAAAAACAAAGAGACATAAAAAGCTGCCCAAGGTCTATTTTTTAATTGATGTAAAACGTGTTCTGCATGCGTATCATCATTATGAGCACCATGAGCACTCATTTCTTTATCTATGTGAGAATTTGAAGTATGTTCACCTGAGGTACTTTCGTACTTTTCAGTCTGAACTTTATCTTGATGCTCTTCTCCATGAGAATCTCCATGATCATTTCCATGAGATGATTGGAGTGCAATAATATCTTTAGCCTCATCAATAGTAGAAGGTGTTGTAAGGAAACTGTATGCGATTCCTATAACCCCTAATAAAATTAGTGCTAATGAAAATGTTTTTAATTTGCCCGAGAATTGATACATATCTTTCGTATTCTTTCTTAATGTAATTATTTTAATAAGTCTGAACGCAATTGTTCAACATAATGAATAACTTGCCAACGTTCGTTATATGTTAACTGACCTGAATGAGAACCCATTAAGTTTTTACCATAAATTAATACATGATAAATACTCCCTGCATTAATATCTCTATCCTTATAGTTAGGTATTCCTTCAAACTTTTCTGCTTGAGATAAATATCCATTACCATCTCCTTTTTTACCATGACAAGAAATACAGTATATTTCATACATTGCTTTTCCGTTTGATAAATTTTCTTCAGTAGCTTCTATAGGATTTGTAACTTCAGCCTTAGCTTTTTTATAACCTTCTGGAGTATTAGGAATATCATAAGAAGGATGTCCTCCTCTAGGAATAGTTCCTGCAACTGGTTTACTATTTACTGGCTCACCATTTAAACCTTCAGCATCATCAGTATCATAAGGAATAGAAACATACATATCTGGCATGTACTCAAGTTGAGGCTTCCTTTTATCATTACAAGAAATAAAACTTGTAAAGATTGCTAAACCGATAATTAATTTCAAATTTTTCATTATCTATTTATTAGTGCTTATCTACTACATTAATTTCTACAGCACCTGTTCTAGTTAATAATGTAGTTAATTCATCCACATTATTATGTACAGGAATTTCCATTAAAAAATGGTCATCTGTAGTTCTTGGATCAGGATTTTCAGCTTTTTTAAATGGCCAAATTCTACTTCTCATATAAAAAGTAATTACCATTAAATGGGCTGCAAAAAATACTGTTAATTCAAACATAATTGGCACAAATGCTGGCATGTTTTCAATCCAAGAAAAACTTGGTTTTCCACCAATATCTTGTGGCCAATCTTGAATCATCATATAATTTGTCATCCAAATAGCAAATGCTAAACCTGTAATACCATAAAAGAAAGCTGTAATTGCTAATCTTGTTGGTGCTAAACCCATAGCTTTATCTAAACCATGAACAGGAAATGGACAAAAAATTTCTTCTATGTGATGATGTTCTGCTTTTACAGCTTTCACTGCATCCATCAGAATCTCATCATCATTATAAAATGCGTGAATAACTTTTGATGATTCCATAATTATCCTTTTTTATTTTTATCAGGGTTTACTTCCTTTATTGTTTTATCAACCAAAACGATAGTTGGTTTGGTAGGAATTCCTTGTTCTCTTCTCTTCTTGTAAAATTCACCAGAAGATTTTAATATTGTTTTTACTTCTGCTTGTGCAATTACTGGGAATGTTCTTGCATATAATAAAAATAATACAAAGAAGAATCCAATAGTTCCTATAAAGATACCAACATCTACAAACGTTGGCTCAAAACGCCACCAAGTTGATGGTAAGTGACCTTTACTTAATACAATTGCAATAATATCAAAACGTTCGAACCACATACCAATATTTATAAAGATTGATATAATAAAAGTCCAAATAAAACTTCTTCTAATTTTCTTGAACCACAATAATTGAGGTGTTAAGATATTAAAGAACAATAATGAATAAAATGCCCAAGCGTATGGTCCTGTTGCAGCACCTACTGATAAATATGTGTAATTTTCATAAGGCGAACCTGTATACCAAGCAATAAAGAATTCTGTTGCATAGGCTACAGCTACAATACCACCAGTTAAAATAATTACAATGTTCATATACTCAACGTGCATACGTGTAATGTAATCTTCTAAGTTGGTAACCTTACGCATAATACCTAATAAGGTTTGTACCATTGCAAAACCAGAGAAAATTGCTCCTGCAACAAAGTAAGGTGGAAATATTGTTGAGTGCCAACCTGGATTGATAGAGGTAGCAAAATCCATTGATACAATTGTATGTACAGAAAGTACAAGTGGTGTTGCTAAACCTGCTAAAACCAATGATACTTCTTCAAAACGTTGCCAATCTTTTGCTCTACCTGACCAACCGAAACTTAATAAAGCATATATTTTCTTTTGAAAAGGCTTTACAGCTCTATCACGAATCATTGCAAAATCTGGTAATAAACCTGTCCACCAGAAAACTAATGATACAGATAAATATGTTGAGATTGCAAATACATCCCATAATAATGGTGAGTTAAAGTTTACCCATAAAGAACCAAATTGATTCGGAAGTGGTAAAACCCAAAACGCATTCCAAGGACGCCCCATGTGAATAATTGGGAATAATCCTGCTTGAAAAACGGCAAAAATTGTCATTGCTTCTGCAGAACGGTTTATAGCCATTCTCCATTTTTGACGGAATAATAAAAGTACTGCAGAAATTAATGTTCCTGCGTGACCAATACCTACCCACCAAACAAAGTTAGTAATATCCCAAGCCCAACCAATGTTCTTGTTCAATCCCCAAACTCCAATACCTGTTCCTACAGTGTAAAAGATACATCCAAATCCCCAAAGCATTGCTGCCAAAGAAATATAAAATGCGATGTACCAATTCTTATTTGCTTTCCCTTCAATAGGTTTCGCAATGTCTTCGGTAATATCGTGATAAGTTTTATCACCTAATACTAAAGGTTCCCTTATGGGTGCTTCGTAATGAGACATATTTTATACCTTAAATTTAATTACGCTTCGTTTGTATTTCTTATTTTAACTTGATAGATTACATTAGGTTTCGTCTGTAAGTAATCTAATACGTTATAAGCTCTTTTATCTTCTGCTAAAGCAGCTACTTGATCTTCTTTATTATTAACATCACCAAAAACTAATGCTCCAGTAGTACATGCTGATGAACATGCTGTTTCAAACTCATCTGTATTTACTGCTCTACCTTCTTTTTTCGCTTTTAAAATTGTTGCTTGTGTCATTTGAATACACATAGAACATTTTTCCATAACTCCTCTTCCACGAACAACAACATCTGGATTCAATACCATTTTTCCATATTCGTTATTCATATTGAAATCGAACTCATTGTTGTTTGCATATTCAAACCAGTTGAATCTACGAACTCTATATGGACAGTTGTTTGCACAATATCTAGTACCAACACATCTGTTATAAGTCATTTGGTTTTGTCCTTGACGACCATGAGTTGTTGCAGCAACAGGACAAACAGTCTCACAAGGAGCATGATTACAGTGCTGACACATCATTGGTTGAAAAGTAACTTCAGGGTTTTCTGCTTCAGTTTCTAAACCTTCATATGTTTCAGCGATACCTAAACCTAATTCTTTAGCATCTTCTCTAGTTTCTACTTCAGAAGAATAATATCTATCAATACGCAACCAGTGCATATCTCTACCAATTCTAACTTCATTTTTACCAACAACTGGAACGTTGTTTTCTGCATGACATGCAACAACACAAGCTCCACAACCTGTACAAGATGTTAAATCTATAGATAAGTTAAAGTGATGTCCTAACTCTCTGTTATGTTCATCCCAAATATCAATTGTGTTTGCTTCTACTTCTTGATGATCATAAGAAACATAAGCTGGTTTATTCCAACCATGATGATGATCTTTTGGATCAACATTATTATAATCTTTAAGAGATGCTACTTTTAAAATATCGTGACGACCTGCAATTGTTTTTTGTACTTGTGTACAAGCAAACTTATGAGATCCTGATACTTTTTCAACTTTTACATTGTACTGAATGTTATTACTTCCTTTATATAAAGGGTATGCATTAACACCAACTTGCATTTCTTCTTTTAATCCAAAAGTTCTACCAAAACCTAATGATAAACCTACAGAGCCTTTAGCTTGTCCTGGTTGTACCATTACTGGAACAGTAACTTCTTTCCCATTAACAGAAACCTTAGCATAATCTCCATTAATAGCACCATTATCTTGAATTGGATTTGAAAAACCTAACTCTTTAGCATCAGCTATAGACATTGTTAAGTAATTATCCCAAGATGTTCTGGTAATTGGATCAGGAAATTCTTGTAACCAAGGATTGTTCGCTTGTTTACCATCTCCTAAACCAGTTTTTGTATATAAATTTAATTCAAACCCTGATGCTTTTTTAGCTTCACTTGAAAGTGTATTTGCAGCATTTGATAAAGAAACTGTGCTTTCAAAAACAACTTCAGTTTCATTATTTAAAATAGATGTATTACTTACAACTTCTCTTTTAAAGTAACCATTATGTAAAGCAGTATTCCAAGAACTTCCACCTAAAACAGTTGAAGTTGCGAAGTTTTTTAAATAATCGTAATAATTAGTTGAACTTCCAGACCATTTTAATAAAACATCTTGAACTTGACGTGTATCAAATAATGGCTGAATAGTTGGTTGCATTAAACCATACGTTTCAGAATCGAATTGAGTATCTCCCCAAGCTTCTAAAAAGTGTGCTGTTGGCAATGCATATTCCATTGCATCAACTGTTTCACTGTTTTCTGTTGATAAAGCAACTTTTAAATCTACTTTATTTAATCCTTCAGTAAAATCAGCAACATTTGATAAACTATAAGCAGGGTTTACATTGTAAGAAATTAATCCTCCAACTTTACCAGCTTTCATATCTGAAATTAATTGAGCAACTTCTGCATCATTTCCTTGACGGATGTTTAATGTATTTGTTGTGTCAACTATTTCACTATTTAATGCTTTGTTAATTGCTAATGTAATTAGTTGTGCATTTACATCATTTATACCTGTTAAAACAACACCTTTTGAACCTGCTTTCTTAAGTTCATTTGCCATTCTCATAACATCTGCATCAACTGGAGTTGCTTTAGAAGAAACACTTGAACCAGTAATAGCAGCGTATAAATTTAATAATGCAAAAACTTGATCAGAAGGTTTTAAAACCACTCTTTTATCAGCATTTGCACCAGTTAAAGACATATTGCTTTCAAACTGAACATGGTAAGACATTTTTCCTGTTTTTGGCTGTCTACCATCTATATATGCTTTTTCAAATCCTCCATGGAAATCTCCCAAAAAGTCTGCACCAAAAGAAACAATTGTTTTTGCTTTATTTAAATGATATTTAGGTAAAACACGTTTACCATACATAGCCATCATTGCATCTGCAGCACCAGATTCTGAAACTGCGTCATAAACTACATGTTTTGTATTTGGATAAGCAGCAATAAATTCTTCAACAATCTTACTTGTTGAAGGACTTGCCAATGTTCCTGTTAATAAAACAACAGGTTTACCAGCTGCATTTAGAGAATTTAATTTTGCTCCAATTTCTTTATCAGCATCACTCCAAGAAATTGATTCTCCAGCTTTCGTTGGATTTTTTAAACGTAATTTTTCATCATATAAAGATAAAACAGCAGCTTGAACTCTTGCACTTGTAGTTCCATTTGCTTCTTTATTCGGCATGATTTGAATTGGACGACCTTCTCTTGTTTTTACTAAAACATTTGCAAAATCATAACCATCTGCCATAGAAGTTGCGTACCAATCTGCAACACCTGCAATAATATCATTTGGTTTTACTACATAAGGAATAGACTTTCTTACAGGTCCTTCACAGGCAGCCAAAGAAGCTGCAGCAGTAGTAAAGCCAACATATTTTAAGAAATCTCTACGTGAGGTAGATGATTTCTCTAATGTTTCTTTATCACCTAAAAACGTATCTGTAGGAATTGCTTCCACAAACTCATTTTTACTTAACGTTTCAACAATAGAACTATCTTTTAGTTCCTCAACACTTTTCCAGTATTTTTTGTTTGAAGCCATTTACTTTATTGTTATTAGTTGTTAGTTGTTAGTTTTAATTTGCATTAAAACAAAACTATCTTTCTTCTTTAATTAATAGTGACATTTACCACACTCTAAACCACCAAGTTGCGCAATTGTAACTTGTTCAACACCATATTTCTGAGCTAATTCTTTATGAATTTTTTCATAATATCCATTATCTCTTAAATTCACATCTGTTTCTCTATGACAATTAATACACCAACCCATTGTTAAAGGTGAGAATTGACGCATTTCATCAAACTCTTCTACAGGACCATGACATTTTTGACATGCTACACCTCCAACAGTTACGTGTTGAGAATGATTAAAGTATGCAAAATCTGGCAGGTTGTGAATTCTTACCCATTTAATTGGCTTTTCTTCTCCTGTATATTCTAATGCTTCTGGATCCCAACCTGAAGCTTCGTAAATTTTAGCAATCTCTTTATCTAACTCAGCCTTACCATAAGTAACTCCATCCCATTCTACTTCAGTTCCTTCTGCAACTTCAGCAATATTCATGTGACAATTCATACATACATTTACAGATGGAATTCCTGAATGCTTACTATGTTTTGCAGATGAATGACAATATTGACATTCAATTTTATTTTCTCCAGCATGAATTTTATGAGAAAAGGCGATTGGTTGCAAAGGCATATATCCTTCATTAACACCAACTTTAAATAAAGTTCCAAAAACGATATAAGCACCCATTAACAAAACAAAAATAGTAGACACAACATGTAAAAAAGTATTCCCTTTAATACCTTCCCAAAGTTCATGTAAATCTCTTTTTAAATTAGATTTTGTTCCTGGAGAAGTATTTCCTTTTAATTCGTTTACTTGTTTTAACAAACTAGCAATCATTAAAAAGGCAACAACTATTGCACCTGCTAAAAGATAAATAATCCATTGAGGAGAACTTCCTTGAGCACCTCCACCACTTTCAGTTCCGTTAATTCCAACAACTGGAGTTTTAACTGGATCACCAACAGTAGTGTAATATAAAATATCATTTATCTGATTATCACTCAATTGAGGAAAAGAAGACATTACAGCACCATTGTATTCTTCATAAATACCAATTGCATCTCTATCTCCAGAAGCTCTTAACTCTGCATTATTCTTAATCCAAGCTAATAACCACTCATTTTCTCTTCTTTCTTCTACCTTCCCTAAAGCTGGTCCAACTAATTTTCTATCTAATTTGTGACATGAAGCACAAAGAGATTTATACAATTTTCGACCTTCACTTTGACGAGCTGCATCAACATCTTGGGAATAGGAAGATAAGCTTATTGTAAAAAACAGCACCATTACAAAACCCTTATAAAGAGTCTTTTTTAGTTGGCTGCATAATGCTACACTTTTCATATTTACAAACTATTTTTAGTATCGTGTATAAAATAGCTCAAAAAACGCTTTTTGAACAGTCAGGCAAAAGTACTATATATTACTAAATTTTGGAAAAGGAACTGAATGATAAATATCAATTTATAATAATTCTAAATAACATATTTTCTCAATATATTCTATTTATAGACGTTACTTTTGTACAAATATTTTCATATGAAACAGAAGACATTTTTAAGCTTTATTTTATTTGCTATTCTATTAGGAACTAATAGCTTATACTCTCAAAATAAAACAAATACAAGTAACGAAGTTAAAAACTTAATAGACAAAAAAAGATCTTTTAACAAGCAATATGGCTATGGTTATCGAATACAAATCTATTATGGAGATGAAACTAAAGCAAGAAGTATAGAAAGTAAATTC
The DNA here is from genome assembly GCA_963977615.1 of uncultured Polaribacter sp. Classification (GTDB taxonomy): domain Bacteria; phylum Bacteroidota; class Bacteroidia; order Flavobacteriales; family Flavobacteriaceae; genus Polaribacter. The sequence goes on from CAXBPL010000006.1 coordinate 42,038, forward strand.
AAAATTAATTTCCCAAACGTGTATACAAAACTTGATTATGACCAACCCTATTGGAAAGTTCAAGTGGGTAATTATAAAACAAAACTAGAAGCAGATAAAGCAGTGATAAATTTCTCTGAAAAGTTTTCTGGATTGATTGTAATCCCTTTAGGAAAATAATTTTACAGCTTTAAATCTTTATAATAAAACGTTTTATCTTCATCCGTAATTTGTTTTATTATCTTACAAGGATTGCCAACTGCAACAGAATTTGGTGGTATATTTTTTGTAACAACACTTCCTGAACCTATTACCGAATTTTTACCAATGGTAACGTTTGGATTAATTACCACATTTGTACCTAATCAAACATTATCTTCAATAGTTATAGGAAAAGCGTATTCATATTGTTGATTTCATTTTCTGAAACTAAAAAATCCTACAAGATTTAAGATACTAAAACATGTTCAGCACTAAAACCCTGCAGGAAATATTGTTATACTAATTAAATTTTTATGCTTACAAAATATAATCTGTACTTATAAAATTAGATGCCTTTTTATCTAATAATTCTTGTAAAATAGCATTATTGTATGGCGTATCTTTAGCTGCTACAAAGGTTCTTATTGAAAAAGAACGCAAAGCATCATGAACACTTAATGTTGCTACTGCAGAATCTTTTCTTCCAGTAAATGGATACACATCTGGCCCTCTTTGTGCAGCACTATTTAAGTTTACTCTACAAACTAGGTTTACTAAAGTATCAATTAAAGGTGCTAAAGTTTTTACTTCACTCCCAAAAACACTTACCTGTTGTCCGTAATTTGATGCAGCCATGTCATCTAAAGGTTCTTGAATATTTTTAAATGAAACGATTGGAGTAACTGGTCCAAATTGCTCTTCTTCAAAAACTCTAGAATCTTTAGAAACAGGATATAATACTGCTGGAAAAATATAATTTTCAGTAGTTTCTCCTCCTTTTTTATTGATAATTTCTGCTCCTTTTTCAACAGCATCATCAATTAATTCTTGAATATATGCTGGTTTACCTGGTTCTGGCAAAGGTGTTAATTTCACTCCTTCTTCCCAAGGATTTCCGAATTTTAACCCATCTACTTTTGCTGCAAAACGTTTGTTAAACTCATCTACAATATGTTCGTGAACATATAATATTTTTAAGGCTGTACATCTTTGTCCGTTAAAAGAAGTTGCTCCAGAAATACATTCTTCAATTGCCAAATCTAAATCTGCATCTGGTAAAACAATTCCTGGGTTTTTAGCTTCTAAACCTAACACCAAACGCAATCTATTTTTCTGTGGATGATTTGCCTGAATCGCATTTGCAGATTTGCTATTTCCTATTAATGCTAAAACATCAACCAAACCAGTTTTCATGATTGGTGTTGCTAATGTTCTTCCTCTTCCGTAAATAATATTTACAACGCCTGCTGGAAAACTAGTTTGAAAAGCTTCTAATAAAGGTGATAATAATAAAACTCCATGTTTTGCTGGTTTAAAAACAGTTGTATTTCCCATAATTAAAGCAGGAATCAACAGTGCAAAAGTTTCATTTAAAGGATAATTATAAGGACCTAAACATAAAACTACGCCTAAAGGTCCTCTTCTAATATGTGCATGAACTCCGCTGTTTTTTTCAAACTTGGCAGAATCTCTATCCATTTGCTTGTAATCTTCAATGGTATCGTAAATATATTCTACAGTTCTGTCGAATTCTTTTTGCGAGTCTGCTAAAGTTTTACCAATTTCCCACATTAATAATTTTACAATTTCCTCTCTTTTGGTTTTCATCTGAATTACAAACTTTTCCATAGCTGCAATTCTGCCTTCCACTTTCATAGTTGGCCATAAACCTTGGCCTCTATCATAAGCTTTTACAGCTGCATTTAAAGCTTCTATTGCTTCATCTCCAGTTAAATTTGGCACAGAGCCTAATAAGGTTGGTTTGTATTCTTTGGTTGATGAAATTGTAGAATACACTTCAGCATTTTCACCTTTCCATTCTTTTAATTCGCCACCAACCAAATAAGTATTTTGATTTACAAGTGACGTGATTTTAAATTCGTTTGGAATTTCCATTGATAAATTGATTAAATTATAGACTATAAATTTACGGAAAATAGATGTCTTTGTTATTAACTTTTTAAAATAAAAAAAGTGCGACGTAAATCGCACTTTTTAAAAACTTGTTCTTTATATCATTAAGCTCGAAAGCAAAATTTATCAAATTAAAAAATTCTATAATTTTACTTTTTCAGTTTTAATTTCGTTTCCATCTTTATCCATCAAAATTACCTCATCAAAACCTAATTCTTTTAATTTTTCAAACTGGGTAGCAGCATCACCAACTACTAAATAACCCATTTTTTTAGCATCTAAATATTTGTTTGCCAATTCTTTATGACGTTCTAGAGTCATTTCTCTTACAATTTTTTCTTCATCTGCAATGTAGCTTTTAGACATGTCATAATTACTGATGTCTTGCAACATTCCTAAAAGAGCAAATTGAGATTCGAAACGTCTTGCATTGGATTTTATCAACGCATTTTTAGTGAATTGTAAATCTTCTTCAGAAATACCTTCTTTATATTTTTCAATCTCTTCTTTAAAAATACTTACAGATTCTGCTGTTGTGTTTGTTCTTACACTTGATGATGCAGAGAATGTTCCAGGAATTTTAGAACCGCTAAAACCTGTTCTTGCTCCATACGTATATCCTTTTTCTTCTCTTAAAATTAAATTTACATTTCCAGAAAAAGAACCTCCTAATTTATAATTCATTACAGTTGCAGGAAAATAATCTGGATCTGTTTTTGCCATTGATAAATAACCAATATTAATTACAGATTGTTTAGAATCTGGAATATCAACAAAATATAAAGACGATTTATCTCTATCCGCATTTAAAGTGTAGGTAGGAATTGTAACTTCTTTACTTTTCCAGTTTTCCTCTAAACTTGATAAAACATCAACTACTTTATCTTTTTTAATATTACCGACAATATGAAATTTTGCAATTGATGGTGAGAAATTTTTCGCATAGAAATCTTTTAAATCTTGCATAGTAATCGACTCTACAGATGCTGCAGTTCCACTTGCTGGATATGCAAAAATATGATCTTTACCATATAAAATTTTGTTAGAGATATTATTTGCAACCACATTTGGATTTGCAGAAGAACGATTAATACCATTGATAGTACTCGTTTTAATTCTCGCTAATTCTTCTTCATCCCATCTTGGATTTAATAAAATTTCTTCCACCAACTTCATAGTTGCATCAAAATTACGAACCAATGTATTTCCACTAATTGTAATTGCTTCATCACCAGTAAACATTCTTATAGAAGCTCCTAACAATTCTATTTCTTCTTCTAATTGCTCTGGAGTTTTGGTGGCAGTTCCTTCCATCAAAATATCAGTCATTAAGTTTGCAACCCCATTTTTATTGATATCATCTAATAAATGACCACCATCTAAAACAATACTAAAGTTAACAATTGGCAATTCTGTTTGCTCAATTCCTAAAACTTTCATGTCGTTATTTAAAGTAACAGCCCAAGATTCTGGAATATTTAATTTTGGAGATTCGCCCATTTCAGGAGCTTTAGATCTATCGAAATTCGATGCTGTTTTTACAACTTCATCATTACTTTCTTCAATTTTAACAGCTACATTTTCTTTAATTTCTTCTTCTACAATATTTGCTTTCGTAGAATTTTCAGCAATTAAATCTAAACTTCCTTTAGGAACAAAACTTGTAATTACATAAGGTTTATCCTTTAAATACGTGTTGTAAACACGCATAATATCATCCTTTGTAACTTTTTTAATATTCTCTATATCTTGAGTAATAAAAGCAGGATCTCCAGTAAATACGTTATATCTAGCTAACTGAAAAGATTTCCCTAAAACACTACTAATTGAATTGTAAAAACCAGTTTCTAAACTTGCTTTGATACGTTCTACATCTTTTTCTGAAACGCCTTCTTCTTCAAATTTTTGAAAAGATTCCATAATTGCAGTTTCTACTTCTGCTAAATTTTTACCAGAGTTTGCAGTAACTACCACATGAAATTCTCCTGCCAATTCTTGCGAATTATTATAAGAAGAAACCCTAGAAGTCAATTCCTTTTCTTTAACCAATACTTTATACATTGGCGCTTTTTTTCCATCTGATAACAATTGTGCTAAAAAATCTAACGCATATGCATCTTCTGTATATTGCTCTAAAGTTGGCCAAACCATGTGCAATTGTGGTGCTCTTGCAAAATTATCTTCATGATACAATCTTTTCGTTTCAGCTAACGAAACTCTCTGAGGTTCTAAAGGCGCAACTTCTTGACGCTTTTTAATTTCACCAAAATATTTTTCGACCAATGCTTTTGCATCTTCTTTTTCAAAATCTCCTGCAAGCACTAAAGTTGCATTATTTGGTCCATAATACTTGTCATAAAATTCTTTTACATCTTCTACAGTAGCACTTTGTAAATCTACCAACTCTCCAATAACTTGCCAGTTATATGGATGATCTTCTGGATAAATTGCTTTATCTAAAACCCAACTTGTATGTCCATAAGGATTGTTATCAACTCGTTGTCTTTTTTCATTCTGAACAACTTCTTGCTGATTATAAAAAGCAGATTCTGTTACTGTATTGATTAGAAAACCCATTCTATCACTTTCCAACCACATTACAGTTTCTAAGGCATTTTTAGGAACAACTTCGTAATAAATAGTTCCATCTTTCCAAGTTCCACCATTTAAAGTTCCCCCTAAATCTTGAATTGTTTTAAAAAATTGATCTTGAGGAACATTTTCTGATTCTTGAAACAACATGTGTTCAAACAAGTGTGCAAAACCAGTTCTACCAGTTTTCTCTCTATTGGAACCCACTCCATATTGAATTGCTACAGACACAATTGGATCTGATTTATCTTGATGTAAAACAACTTGCAAGCCGTTTTCTAATTCATATTTTTCAAACTCTACAGAAAGTTTATCCTCTTTAACTTCCTCTTTACAAGAATTAAATCCTAAAAACAGAAACAAGGCAACTACTGAAAATAAATTAAATTTTAGTTTTTTCATTTGGCGAATTATTTAGTTAAACATTTGATAAAGATATATATAAAATTATACATCATTATAAATTTTAACTAAACTAGAAAATCAAATAGTTCTGGTTTATCATTTAAATAGACACCAAAAAAGTTTCTTTCCTTCATTTTAATAATTAAAGGTGCTAAATCTGCAGATGATTTTAACTCCAAACCAACAACTGCAGAACCATTTACTCTGTTACTTTTTTTGGTATATTCAAAGTGTGTAATATCATCATTTGGTCCTAAAATTTCTGCAACAAATTCTTTTAAAGCTCCTGCTCTTTGTGGAAATTTAATAATAAAGTAGTGTTTTAAGTTTGCATATAATAAGGCACGTTCTTTAATTTCTGCAGTTCTAGTAATATCGTTATTACTTCCACTCACAATACAAACTACGTTTTTTCCTTTTATTTCATCCTCAAAAAAATCTAAAGCAGCAATACTTAAAGCGCCTGCAGGTTCTACAACAATGGCATCTTTATTATACAAATCTAAAATTGTTTGGCAAATTTTACCTTCAGGAACTGTAATTACTTTTGTTAAGTTTTGCTGGCAAATAGCAAAATTTAAATCGCCTACTTTTTTTACTGCAGCTCCATCTACAAAGGAATCTATGGTATCTAAACTTGTGTTCTTTTTATTTTTGAAAGATGTTAGCATAGATGGTGCTCCTTCTGGCTCAACTCCAATAATTTTTGTTTCTGGTGATAAATATTTAAAAACGGATGACAATCCTGCTGATAATCCTCCTCCTCCAATAGGAACAAAAACGTAATCTATTTTTTCGTTAGTTTGATCCAATATTTCTAAACCAACTGTTGCTTGCCCTTCAATTACTTTTTTATCATTAAAAGGATGAATAAATATTTTGTTTTTTAAATCGCACTCTAACTTTGATGCATTGTAAGCATCATCAAAAGTATCGCCTTGAATTATTACATCAATAAAATCTTCACCAAACATTTTTACTTGGTTTATTTTTTGATTTGGAGTTGGTGAAGGCATAAAAATTGTTCCTTTTATCTGCAATAATTTACAAGATAAAGCAACACCTTGTGCATGATTCCCAGCACTTGCACACACAATACCTCGTTGTTTTTCATCCGAAGTTAAAGAAGACATTTTATTATAGGCTCCTCTAATTTTATACGAACGAACAACTTGCAAATCTTCTCTTTTAAACAAAATGTTAGCATCAAATTGTTTAGAAAGATTACTGTTTTTATTTAGTGGAGTTTTGTAAGCAACACCTTCTAAATTCTTTGCTGCTTGCTTTATAGTATCTAAACTTGGGAAATAAATTGGTTGTGTTTGCATCATTCAAATGTAAAAAAGAAACCTGTCAAAATTTAACAGTTTGACAGGTTTATTATAAAAATTGGGGGATATTTATTTAAGCAGATTTTATAACTTTCATGGCTGTCATTGAAGCTCTTAATTTTGCGCCTACTTTTTCTACAGGATGATTTCTAATAATCGCATTAATTCTAATTAATTCTTGATTATCAACATCATTAGAATCTGAAAATTTTTGACCAATTACATTGGTAGAAACTGTTTTCATAAAATCAGTTAATAAAGGTTTACAAGCATGATCAAATAAATAACAACCATATTCTGCTGTATCAGAAATTACACGATTCATTTCGTATAATTTTTTACGAGCAATTGTATTTGCAATTAATGGTGTTTCGTGTAAAGATTCGTAGTATGCAGAAGCATCTATAATTCCAGATTCTGTCATTGCTTCAAAAGCCAATTCTACACCAGCTCTTACAAAAGCAACTAACAAAGTTCCATGATCAAAATATTCTTGTTCAGAAATTTCTTGACTCGTAACTTCTTGTTTTTCGAAAGCAGTATTTCCTGTTGCTTCTCTCCAAGTTAATAAGTTTTTATCATCATTTGCCCAGTCTTCCATCATTGTTTTAGAGAAATGACCAGTCATAATATCATCCATATGTTTTTGAAACAATGGACGCATAATTTCTTTTAATTCTTCTGATAATCTGAATGCTTCCACTTTTGCAGGATTAGACAATCTGTCCATCATGTTTGTGATTCCTCCATGTTTTAAAGCTTCAGTAGTAGTTTCCCAACCATATTGAATTAATTTTGCTGCATAACCAGCATCAATTCCTTCTGCAACCATTTTATCAAAAGATAAAATTGCACCTGTTTGTAACAAACCACATAAAATAGTTTGTTCACCCATTAAATCAGATTTTACTTCTGCCACAAAAGAAGATGCTAAAACACCTGCTTTATGACCTCCTGTTGCAACTGCATACGCTTTTGCTTGATCCCAACCTTTGTTTTCTGGATCGTTTTCTGGATGCACAGCAATTAAAGTTGGTACTCCAAATCCTCTTTTATATTCTTCACGAACTTCTGAACCAGGACACTTTGGTGCTACCATAATTACAGTTAAATCTTCACGAATTTGCATGCCTTCTTCCACAATATTAAAACCATGAGAATACGATAATGTTGCTCCTTTTTTCATTAAAGGCATTACAGTTTTTACAACATTTGTATGTTGTTTATCTGGAGTTAAGTTGATCACCAAATCTGCAGTTGGCAACAATTCTTCATAAGTACCAACTGTAAAACCGTTAGAACTTGCATTTTTAAAAGAATCTCTTTTTTGATCGATTGCTGCTTGACGCAAAGCATAAGAAATCTCTAAACCAGAATCTCTCATGTTTAAACCTTGGTTTAATCCTTGTGCTCCACAACCCACAATAACAATTTTCTTCCCTTTTAAAGCATTTATTCCGTCTTCAAATTCTGAAGCGTCCATAAATCTACATTTTCCTAATTGTTCTAATTTTTCTCTTAATGTTAATGTGTTGAAATAATTTGACATTTTTTTATTTTTAATTTTTGATTGAAATATAGAAGAATGAAAATAGAAGTATACAAAGGTATCTTTATTCTTTTCTCTTAATTTTATACTCTTTTATCTATTTCTAATGGTTATATAATTCTAATAATGATGATATTTTCATTTCATCTTTAGTAACTGCAATTAATCCAGAACGTGTGTATTGCATAATTCCGAAAACACTTAGCTCTTTGTGCAATTCAGCAATTTCTTCTTTTCTTCCTGATTTTTCCAACACAAAAAACGCTGTATTTACAGTAACAATTCTTGCGTGACTTTTTTTAATGATATTCTGAATTTGAGGTTCTTCAAACAACAATTCAGACTTAATTTTAAACAAACCAGATATTTGATAAATAATTTCATCAAGTACATGATAATAAGCTTTGATTACTTCTACCTGCTTTTCTATTTGTCCAATAATTTTTTTCACATTTACTTCTGTCATATTTACAACAATCGTAAATCTTGATACATTCTCTATTTCTGAAGGAGAAATATTTAAGCTTTCTATATTAATATGTCTTCTCTGAAAAATTGCTGAAATTCTGTTCAACAATCCTATGTTGTTTTCAGTATAAACTGATATGGTATATAATTGTTTTTCTGTATTCATTCTTTTAAAAAGATTTTAGAAAATAGATAATAGAAAATAGACTTGAAACGTCTTTAATTTACTAACTTCTTCTCTTTGTTCTTTACTCTTTGCGCTCTTATCTTGATTTTTTTCTACTCTAATCTTATATCTGAAACACTTGCTCCAGAAGGAACCATTGGAAAAACATTGCCTTCTTTTTCTACACAAACTTCTAAAAAGTAAGCTTCTTTACTTTCCATCATTTCTTTAACAGCATCTGCTAATTCTTCTCGTTTTGTAACTTTTTTTGCTTTGATATAATAGCCTTCTGCAATTGCCACAAAATTTGGATTTACCATTTCTGTAGATGCATAACGTTTGTCGAAAAATAACTGTTGCCATTGACGAACCATTCCTAAAAACTCGTTATTTAAAACCACGATTTTTACAGCTGCTTTCTGCTGAAAAATAGTTCCTAATTCTTGAATAGTCATTTGATAACCTCCATCACCAGAAATAGAAACGACTTCACGTTCTGGAGCTGCCATTTTTGCACCAATTGCTGCTGGTAACCCAAAACCCATGGTTCCTAAACCACCAGAAGTAATATTACTTTTGGTTTTGTTAAACTCTGCATATCTACAAGCAATCATTTGATGCTGACCAACATCTGTTACTATAGCAGCTTCACCTTTACTTTGAACATTAATCTGATGAATTACTTCACCCATCGTTAACCCTTCTTTGGTTGGATGAATATCATTCTTAATTACCTTGTTATATTCAATTTCGTATAAATCCTTAAATTCTTGATGCCATTCTGTGTGAGAATTTGCGTTTAATAATGGCAAAAGAGCTCCTAAAGTTGCTTTTGCATCACCTAAAACTGCAACATCTGTTTTTACATTTTTATCTACTTCTGCAGGATCAATTTCAAAATGAATAACTTTTGCTTGTTTTGCATATTTATTCAAATCTCCAGTAACTCTATCGTCAAAACGCATTCCAATCGCAATTAAAACATCACATTCGTTGGTTAATTTATTAGGAGCATAATTTCCATGCATTCCTAACATCCCCACATTTAATGGATGAGAAGTTGGTATTGCAGAAGCCCCTAAAATTGTCCAAGCTGCAGGAATTCCTGCTTTTTCAACAACTGCAATTAGTTCTTTTTCTGCTTCACTTAAAACAACTCCTTGTCCCCAAACTATAAATGGTTTTTTTGCTTCATTGATAATTTTTGCAGCAGCTTCTAAAGTACCTTCTACTGTTTTTGGAATCGGAAAATAACTTCTAACTTTCGTACACTTTTCATACACAAAATCGAATTCCTCAAACTGCGCATCTTTTGTAATATCTACTAAAACAGGACCTGGTCTTCCACTTTTTGCTATGTAAAATGCTTTCGCTAAAGCTGCAGGAATATCTGCTGCTTTTGTAACTTGACAGTTCCATTTTGTTACTGGTGTAGAAATACCAACAATATCGGTTTCTTGAAAAGCATCACTTCCCAATAAATGAGAAGACACTTGCCCAGTAATACAAACCATTGGTGTAGAATCTATTTGTGCATCTGCAATTCCTGTAATTAAATTGGTTGCTCCTGGACCAGAAGTTGCAATTGCAACTCCAACTTTACCAGAAATTCTAGCAAAACCTTGTGCAGAATGTGTTGCACCTTGTTCGTGTCTTGTTAAAACATGATGAATTTTATCTTGATATTTGTACAATTCATCGTAAACAGGCATAATTGCACCTCCTGGATAACCGTAAATTATCTTTACATCTTCTGCAATTAAGCATCTAACAATTGCTTCGCTCCCAGAAATTCTTTCTGTAACTTTTTTAGCAGTTTCTGTGTTTGTTATGGTTTGAGTTTCCATATTTTCTTTTTTGAGATGAAAGAATAAAGAAAATAGAACAAAGACTTTATCATCTTGTTTCTCGTCTCTTTTTTCTTATATATTGTTTCTTGTCTCTTTTAAATGTTGATTCAATTCTAGTCTTACAAATCAGTAACACATCCTTTAGATGCTGATGCCACTGTTTTTGCGTATTTGTATAAAATTCCTTTTGTATGTTTTAATGCTGGTGCAACCCATTTCGATTTTCTTTCTGCAATTTCTTCATCAGAAAGTAAAACGTTTATTGAATTGTCTTCTGCACTAATTCTAATTTTATCTCCTGTTTGTAAAATTCCTATAGTTCCTCCAGATTGTGCTTCTGGTGTAATATGACCCACTACAAAACCATGCGTTCCTCCAGAAAAACGACCATCTGTAATTAAAGCAACAGATTTTCCTAAACCTGCTCCCATAATTAACGAAGTTGGTTTTAACATTTCTGGCATTCCTGGACCACCTTTTGGCCCAACATATCTAATGACGACTACATCTCCTCTAGAAACTTCTCCATTTGAAATTCCTGTATTTGCAGCTTGTTCTCCATCATAAACCACAGCTTTTCCTTCAAAAAGCAACCCTTCGTTTCCAGAAATTTTAGCAACTGCTCCTTCTTCTGCAAGGTTTCCATAAATAATTTGAATATTTCCTGACGATTTTAATGCTTTATCTTTTGGATAAATAACATCTTGCTCATCAAACTCCATGGCTTTTACATCTGCTAAATTTTCTGCTAATGTTTTACCAGTAACAGTCATACAATCTCCATGTAAATAACCTTCTTGTAATAAATATTTCATGATTGCTGGTGTACCACCAACTCCATGCACATCTTCCATTAAGTATTTTCCTGATGGTTTTAAATCTGCAATTAATGGAGTTCTGTCTGAAACTTTTTGAAAATCTGCTAATGTAAATTCGATATCTGCAGCATGTGCAATCGCTAAAAAGTGTAACACAGCATTTGTAGAACCTCCTAAAGCATTTACAATTGCAATTGCATTTTCTAATGATTTTTTAGAAATAATATCTAAAGGTTTTAAATCTAATTCTAATAAATTTTTAATTGCCAAAGCTGTTCTTTCTGCTTCTGATAATTTATTAGGATTTTCAGCAGGAATTGACGAGTTGTAAGGCAATGCAAAACCCATACATTCAATAGCAGAAGCCATTGTGTTTGCAGTATACATTCCTCCACAAGCACCTGCTCCTGGAATTGCTCTTTTTATAATTTCTCTATATTCGTCTTCTTCAATTTCGCCAGCCATTTTTTGACCTAAAGCTTCAAAAGCAGAAACGATATTTAATTTTTTTCCTTTGTAATTTCCTGATGCAATGGTTCCTCCATACATCATAATTGATGGACGATTTAAACGCAACATTGCAATAACTGCTCCTGGCATATTTTTGTCACAACCAACTACAGAAACCAATGCATCATAACTTTGAGCATTCATTACAGTTTCTATAGAATCTGCAATAATATCTCTAGATGCTAATGAATAATTCATACCAGAAGTTCCCATAGAAATTCCGTCTGAAACTCCAATTGTATTGAACCCTAAACCAACTAATCCTGCAATTTTGCTTTCCACTTTAACTTCTGCAGCCAAATTGTTTAAGTGCATGTTACATGGATTCCCATCATAACCTGTACTTGCAATACCAACTTGAGCTTTGCTCATATCTTCATCAGACAAACCTACTGCATATAACATTGCTTGTGATGCTGGCTGTGATTCATCTTGTGTTAATCTTTTGCTGTGTTTATTTAATTCCATCTACTGTTTTATTCAATTCTTTGACTAAATTATTAAATTTCTATGTTTTTGTTGCGTAAAATGCAACGTGATTCTTTAAATTCAGGTATTTAAAAAACATATTACATTATTGATTATCAATGCTTTAAATACTATTTAATATGATACTCAATACCTGAAATAAATTCAAAAAAAAACCTTCCATTTTAATGGAAGGTTCTATTATAAAAAATATAAATATCACTTTCCTATCATGTCGTAATAATTACGATGACAATAATAATAGAAATGATATTTAATACTTGTTTATTCATGCTTCAAATATTGTGATTTTAATTTAAATAGACAACCCATTTTAATTAATTTATTATTGTTGGCAAAATAGTCTAGCCCAGATTGAAGCATTTGTTTGAGCTCTTTTTTGCCTTTTTCAGGCAAAAAAAGCGAGTGCTGAAAGCTGGAAATAGCTTCAAATCATTCGACCTTTGTCATTAAAACAATTTAAAAAAATAGATTCCTGTTTGCACAGGAATGACAATTCACTCGTTATTTCGATAAAAATCGAAAAGCGTTTTTTAAATAATAGTACTTTGCCCCATGTGAATATTCTTGAAATTCATATTGCTATCATCTTGATTTGTGATGTAATCTGCAATAAAATCGCCAACTTTTGAGGTAGATGTTGAGCTTTGAATTTTTCTTTTGATATCTTGTGTAGTTATCCCTAAAGCTAAAGATTTATCTACAGCTCTTTCAATAGCATCTGCTTCTTCATGCAATCCTAAATATTTTAACAACATTCCTGCTGATAAAATTGATGCTAATGGGTTTGCAATATCCTTACCAGCTGCTTGATTATAAGAACCATGAATTGGTTCAAAAAGTCCGTTTTCGTTTCCTATTGATGAGGAAGCCATTAAGCCAATAGAACCACATAATGCGCTTGCAACATCAGAAATCATATCTCCAAAAAGGTTTTCTGTTAAGATAACATCAAAATGCTTTGGATTTAAAATCATTTTCATGGCAGCATTGTCTACAAACAAATATTCTAAACTTACATCACTATATTCTTTTGCGATTTCAGTAACCGTTTTTCTCCACAAACGTGAAGTTTCTAAAACATTTGCTTTGTCTACCAACGTTACTTTTTTCTTTCTTTTTTGAGCTGCTTGAAATGCCAAATGTGCAACTCTAGAAATTTCATCTACAGTATAGGTAGAAAGATCTGAAGCTGATTGCATATCTTCACTCAATTCTTTTTTACCGAAATAAATTCCACCAGTTAATTCTCTAAAAATGATAAAATCCGTGTTTTTTATGATTTCTCTTTTTAAAGGAGAATTTGCAATTAAATTATTATAAGCCTTTAAAGGTCTTACTCCACAAAATAAATCTAACTCTTTACGAAGTTGTAACAAACCTTGTTCTGGACGCACTTTTGCTGATGGATCATTATCGTATTTTGGATCGCCAACTGCACCAAATAAAATAGCATCTGCTTTTTTACAAATTTCGATAGTTTTTTTTGGCAAAGGACCTCCTGTAGCATCAATTGCACAAGAACCTAATTGAGCTTCTTTGTATAAAAAAATATGATCGTAAGCTTCTGCAACTGCATTTAACGCTTTTTTTGCTTGCGCTACAACTTCTGGGCCAATACCATCTCCTGGAATTACTGCGATTGTAAATTTCATAAATGAAAATTCTTAGTTTTTAAACACGTCAATAATAGTCAAATTACTTCTGTAAGGCAACATTTATTGGGACTTTTTTAAGCTACTTCAATTCTTGAAACTTCATTTATCTGTTTCATAATCAAATGGATGTCTTCGTCTATAACTTCCTTTTGTTTATCAGCAGTTTCTAAAAAAGAAGCGTAGGCTTTATCTAACTGAACTTTAGTTAGTTCGTACCCAATTTTTTTAGATCTATAAGCCAAAGCAGCTCTTCCACTTCTAGCCGTTAAAACAATGGCGCTTTCTGTAACACCAACATCTTCAGGATCCATAATTTCGTATGTTTCTCTGTTTTTTATAACTCCATCTTGATGAATTCCTGAACTGTGTGCAAATGCGTTTGCACCTACAATTGCTTTGTTTGGTTGCACAGGCATTCCCATACTTTCACGAACCATAATACTTGTATCGTATAATAATTTTGTGTTGATAGAAGTTTCTAAATTTAAATACGGGTGTTGTTTCAAAATCATAACAACTTCTTCTAAAGCTGTGTTTCCTGCACGTTCTCCAATTCCATTAATAGTACATTCTATTTGACGAGCTCCATTTATAACACCAGCAATTGAATTTGCTGTTGCCATTCCTAAATCATTATGACAATGACAGGAAAGAATTACGTTTTCGATACCTTTTACATTTTCACGTAAATATCTCATTTTTGCACCATATTCTTCTGGTAAACAATACCCAGTTGTATCAGGAATATTTAAAACTGTGGCACCAGCTTTTATAACTGCTTCACAAACTCTTGCTAAATATTCATTATCTGTTCTACCTGCATCTTCTGCATAAAATTCTACGTCTTCCACAAAAGATTTTGAGTATTTAACAGCATTTACAGCTCTTTCAATTACTTGTTCTCTTGTTGAATTAAATTTAAACTTTATATGAGAATCGCTTGTTCCAATTCCTGTATGGATTCTTGGATATTTTGCGAATTTTAAAGCTTCTGCTGCAACTTTTATATCATTTTCTACGGCTCTTGTAAGTCCACACACAGTTGCGTTTTTTACTATTTTAGCAATTTCTGATACAGATGTAAAATCTCCAGGACTAGAAACAGGAAAACCAGCTTCAATTACGTTTACTCCCAATAAATCTAATCGTTCTGCAATTACCAGTTTTTGCTTAGTATCTAATTTACAACCAGGTACTTGCTCTCCATCTCTTAAAGTTGTGTCAAAAATTTGAACTTTGTTATCTTGCATAATTTGTAAAGATTATCTTTATATTTACTCAAATGTAGAATAGTGAGTTTAAAATAAATGGTATTTTTACCATTCTGTACGATTTCTAATATCCGTTATAAAATCACAAGTATTTCATTATAAACAACTTATGAGTAAAAGTGTTACATCAGCCAATAATCAAAATGACGCTCTTTTTGTATTAATTAAGTCTTTAACGAAGTCTGAAAAACGACAATTCAACTTATATGTTGGACGTTTAGGAGGTAATATTGATGCAAAATTTTTCTCGCTTTTTAAATTTTTAGAAAAGTTAAAAGTATATGATGAAAAGGTAATTATTAAAAGTGGCATTGTCTCTAAACAGCAATTATCGAACTTAAAAGCGCACTTATACAAACAAATTTTAATTAGTTTACGTTTAAATCCTGCTCATAAAAATATTAGAATTCAAATTCGTGAACAATTAGATTTTGCAACAGTTTTATATCAAAAAGGATTATATAAACAGAGTTTAAAATTATTAGATAAAGCTAAAAATTTAGCCTTAGAAAATGAGGAAAAAAACATTGCTTACGAAATTGTAGAACTCGAAAAAGTAATTGAAACACAATATATTACACGAAGTTTAAGCAACAGAGCAGACCAACTTTCTTTGCAAGCAAAAATGTTGAGTCAGCAAAATGTGACTGCAAGCAAACTTTCTAACTTATCACTTCAACTATATAGTCATCTATTGCAAAATGGATATGTAAAAAATAACGAAGAGTTAGAATTTATTAATGAATATTTTTACAGTAAATTACCAAAATACAAGTTTGAAAACTTTGGGTTTAGAGAAAAATTATGGCTGTACAAATCTCATTTATGGTTTAGTTTTTTAACCCAAGATTTTATTCAGAGTTACAAATATGCTAGAAAATGGGTAGATTTATTTAAAGAGGATAAAAAGCATATTGTACAACATCCTGTATTTTATTTAAAAGGGATTAACTACTTGCTAGAAGCTTGTTTCTTTGTTCATAAAACAAAAACATTTAAAAAGGAATTAGCAGATTTTGAACAAGAAGTTGAGCAAAAAATTATTCCATTAAACACCAATACAGAACTTTTAATTTTTCAACATTTATATGCCAACAAACTTCACTTGCATTTTATGGAAGCAACTTTTTCTGAAGGTGAATATTTAGTGGCGATTATCAACAAAAAAATTCAAGATTACAGAAATAGATTAGACAGTCATTATATAGTTATGTTATACTATAAAATTGCCTGTTTGTATTTTGGTATGGGTAAAAATGAACTTTGTATTGTTTATTTACAAAAGATTATAAAGTCTAAAAACCTTACTTCTGCTGAAGATTTACAGTGTTTTGCTAGAATTTTAAATTTAATAGCACATTACGAATGTGGTTTAGATTACGATTTGGAAAGACAATTTGTAGATACTTATAAGTTCCTTTTAAAAATGGAAAACTTACAGGAAGTGCAAAAAATATTCCTGACTTCTATCCGTGATTTGAGTGATGTTTTTCCTCATGAAATTAAAAATGAGTTTAAAAAAATCCACACCAAATTAAAAAAGTTTGAAGATCATCCTTATGAAAAAAGAGCTTTTTTATATTTGGATATTTTATCGTGGTTAGAAAGTAAAATCCAAAATAAACCGATTGCTTTAATAATTAAGGAAAAAATAAATAGTGGTAATAAATAGAAATCCCTTCTACTCATTATTAAATTGAAAAAGTACTTTAACAGCAAAACTTGTATATTTGTTAGGTTGCAAAAACTATTACTATGGATTTAGAATCAAGAAAATACAATATTATCCAAGAACTTTTTAAGGTAAAAGAAGAGAGTGTAATTTACACTTTAGAGCAAGTATTAAAAAAAGAAAAAATTGAATCTATAAATATTCCTGAAAACTTAAAAAAGATTTTAGACAAAAATTTAACACAAATCGAAGAAGAAAAAACACATTCCACTGAAGAAGTTATGAGTCGTGTTAAAGATAAATTTAATCTTGTTTAATGATTATTAAATGGACTGATCTAGCTTATGATTCGTTTGAAGATGAAATTGATTTCATCATAAATAAATGGAATAAAGAAGAAGCATTAAAGTTTTCAGTTCTAGTTCAAGGATTTTTAATTTTATTAGAAGAAAATCCATATTTAGGAAAAATGTCTAGTTATAAGGGATTTAGACAATTCGTATTATCAACTCAAACAAAAGTTTGGTACAAGGTTGATGAAAAAATGGACATAATTTATATCTCTTTCTTTTGGAATAATAAAAAGCATCCAACGAATTTAATAAAGTATTTAAAATAAGTACAACTTTCATTATTAAAGAAAAAATAAATAGTTCACACAAAAATTAAAGTATTCCATTTATTTATATCGATATTTTACGAAAATGATATTTATTGATGAATTTATCAAAATAAATCACATCTCAACTGCTCAAAATAAATAATACTTCTATTTTAGCACCGTGAAAATTTCTAAAATCCATACAAATACTTCAAAAACTACTCCTGTAGTTTGTATTTCTATGAATACAATTATTCGCACAACAACTTCAACAATTACCCTTTAAGGGTTCTACAATATTCATATTATTTAGGTTAATAATTGTTTCTTTAAAGAGAAACAAAATAATAAAACAGTACTAATTAGTATCATTTTAAAGATGAAAGTATTAAAATTCGGAGGCTCATCAGTCGCAAATTCAGAAAATATAAAACAGGTTTTAAGCATTGTCGCTAAAACATCCAAAGAACATAAAATTGCAGTTGTGGTTTCTGCATTTGGAAAAACCACCAACAATTTAATTGAAGGTGCAAACACTGCTTTAGTTGATATTAAAATTGCGAAAGAAATTTTAGAAACTATTAAAAATCTTCATTTTCAAGCAATTGATGATTTAATTAAAACCCATAAAAATGAAGTTATTGAAGAAGTTACTTCTATGCTTCAGCGATTAAATTCTATTTACGAAGGTATTTTTCTTTTACAAGAATTATCTGATAAAACATTAGCGAAAGTATGTAGTTTTGGTGAAAGACTATCTTCTTACATTATCGCAAATGCTGCAAAAGAAAATTTAGATGCAACTCATAAAGAAAGTAGAGAATTAATTATTACCAATGATGATTTTTTAAACGCGCAAGTAAATTTTAAAATCACCAATAAAAATATTACTTCTTTTTTTGATGAAAATAAACATCAAGTTACACTTTTAGGTGGTTTTATTTCATCTAATATTGATGGTAAAACCACAACATTAGGAAGAGGAGGATCTGATTTTACTGCTGCAATTTATGCTGCTGCTTTACAAGCTGATGAACTACAAATCTGGACAGACGTTTCTGGAATGTATACAGCAAATCCAAGAGTCGTAAAACAGGCGTATGCAATTCCAGAAATTTCTTATGAAGAAGCTATGGAACTGTCTCATTTTGGCGCAAAAGTTTTGTATCCACCAACCATTCAGCCAGCTTTAAGAAAAGAAATTCCAATTAGAATTAAAAACACTTTTGAGCCAGAAAATGCTGGAACGTTAATTTCTAAAAATCCTAAAAATGGCAATGAAGTTAAAGGGATTTCGCATATAGAAGACATCAGTTTGATAACTTTAGAAGGTGGAGGAATGATAGGAATTCCTGGTTTTTCGAAACGTTTGTTCGAAACACTTTCCATGGCAAAAATAAATGTGGTTTTTATAACACAAGCTTCTTCAGAACATTCCATTTGTGTTGGGGTTTATGAAAATGATGCTAAAAAAGCGCAACATCTTTTAGATGAAACTTTCAGTATAGAAATTGATCGAAAGAAAATAAAGCCAATTATTATCGAAAACGATTTGGCAATTATTGCTGTTGTTGGCGAAAGCATGAAGAACTACCAAGGTTTAAGTGGACAAATGTTTAGTGCTTTGGGTAGAAATAATGTGAATGTGAGAGCAATTGCACAAGGTTCATCAGAAAAAAACATCTCTGCTGTTATTAACAAATATGATGCAAAAAAAGCTTTAAATACTTTGCACGAACAATTTTTCGAAGAAAAAACAAAGCAATTAAACTTATTTGTAACTGGAGTTGGTAATGTTGGCGAACGTTTTTTAGCGCAATTACAACAACAGAAAAAATTCTTAAAAGAAAATTTAAAACTAAAAATCAGGGTAATTGGAATGTCAAATTCTAGAAAAATGGTTTTTGATAATGATGGCATCAACCTAAAAAATTGGAAAGAAGCTTTAGAAAATGGAGAACCAACAACGTTAGAAAAATTTCATAAAAAAGTAAAAGAAAGCAATCACATCAATAGTGTTTTTGTTGATAATACTGCAAATCAAGCAGTTTCTGAAGTGTACGAAAAGTACTTAAGAGAAAGTATTTCTGTAGTAACATGTAATAAAATTGCTTGTGCTTCTAATTTTGATAATTATAAAACTTTAAAACACGTTTCAAGAAAATACAATGCTTCTTTCTTGTTTGAAACCAATGTTGGTGCAGGTTTACCAATTATTGATACTTTAAAGAATTTAATAAATTCTGGAGATCGAGTGCATAAAATTCAGGCAGTTTTATCTGGAAGTTTAAACTTTGTGTTTAATAATTTTGATGAAGATTCAACTTTTCATGATGTTGTTGCACAAGCACAAGCAGAAGGTTATACAGAGCCAGATCCAAAAATTGATTTAAGTGGTGTTGATGTGGCTAGAAAAATATTAATTTTGGCTAGAGAAAGTGGTTACAAAATGGAGTTAGAAGATATTGTAAACAACGCTTTTTTACCAAAAGAGAGTTTACAAACAACTAATAATGAAGATTTTTATGCATCGTTAGTAAAACACGAAAATCACTTCCAAGAAATTTATAAAGAAGCAAATGACAAGAATTGTAGATTAAAATATGTCGCAGAATTTGAAAACGGAAAAGCCAATGTTGGTTTGCAACACATTCCTGCAGAACATCCTTTTTATAATTTAGAAGGTAGTGATAATATCGTATTATTTTTTACGGATAGATATCCAGAAAACCCTTTAATCATAAAAGGTGCTGGAGCTGGAGCAGATGTTACAGCTTCTGGTATTTTTGCTGATGTAATAAGAATTGCTAATAAATAAGTGTTCAGTTGGCAGTAACAGTTGGCAATAAGTTGCTCACTGAAAACTGCTACTGAAAACTGAAAACTGAACAAATGGATTATTTAAAAATATTTTCTCCTGCAACTGTTGCCAATGTTTCTTGTGGATTTGATTCCCTAGGTTTTGCTGTGGATGCTGTTGGTGATGAAATGACATTTACTAAAACAACAGAAAAAGGTGTAAAAATTACCAAAATTACAGGCGCGAATTTAACCTATAATGTTGATGAAAATGCTGCAAGTGCTGTTGTTAAAAAGATTTTAGTAGAAGCAAATGCCAATTTCGGAATTGAATTAACTATCCACAAAGGGTTTTCTCCTGGAAGTGGATTAGGAAGTTCTGCTGCAAGTGCTGCTGGTGCTGCTTTTGGAGTAAATCAGTTTTTGGAAAATAAATATTCTGAACTTGAATTGACAAAATTTGCCATGTTTGGTGAAGAAGTTGCTTGTGGTTCTCAAATTGCAGACAATGTTGCTGCAGCAATTTATGGCGGATTTGTTTTAGTAAGAAGCTACAATCCTTTAGAAATTATAAAATTACCTGTTCCAAGTGAATTAAGAGTTGTTGCAATTCATCCACAGATTGAAGTAAAAACCAAAGATGCTAGAGAAGTTTTGCCAACTGAAATTCTGCTAAAAGATGCAGTTACTCAATGGGCAAATGTGGGTGGTTTAATTGCTGGTTTATATACTGATAATTACAATTTAATCAGTAATTCTTTGGTTGATATTATTGTAGAACCTCATCGTAAAAAATTAATTCCTTTTTTTGATGATGTAAAAAATGCAGCAATAAAAGCAGGTGCTTTAGGTGCAGGAATATCTGGTTCTGGCCCAACAATTTTTGCACTTTGTAAAGGTGATGAAATTGCAAAAGAGGTTTATAAAGCCATTGAAGAAAGTTATAAAAATACAGGAATCGATTTTACGATGTTTACATCTAAAGTAAATTCTGAAGGAATGAAAATAATAAAGAGTAATTAGTGATTAGAATTTAGTTGTTAGTTACAAACTGCACTAAATACTAGTTACTAAAACCTAAATACTAAATTATGAACTACTACAGTTTACACCATAAATCGCCAAACACAACTTTTAAAAATGCAGTTGTGCAAGGTTTAGCAAAAGATAGAGGAATTTATTTTCCAGAAAATATTACGCCATTATCAAAAGAATTTATTGAGAATATAGAAAATTACACCAATCACGAAATTGCTTATGAAGCGATTAAACAATTTGTGGGTGATGAAATTCCAACTGAAAAATTAAAAGAAATTATCGAAAAAACAGTTTCTTTCGATTTTCCTTTGGTAACTATTGATGAAAACATTGCTTCTTTAGAGCTTTTTCATGGACCAACCATGGCTTTTAAAGACGTTGGCGCTAAATTTATGGCACAATGTTTAGAGTATTTCAATCAAGGAAATGAGGAAGAAGTTACAGTTTTAGTAGCAACTTCTGGAGATACTGGAGGTGCAGTTGCCAATGGATTTTTAGGAGCAAAAGGTGTGAATGTGGTTATTTTATATCCTTCAGGAAAAGTAAGTGATATTCAAGAAAAGCAATTGACAACTTTAGGACAAAATATTACAGCTTTAGAGGTTGATGGTGTTTTTGATGACTGCCAAGAAATGGTGAAAACTGCTTTTTTAGATGAGGAAATCACAAAGAAATTAACCTCTGCAAACTCTATAAATATTGCACGTTGGTTGCCACAAATGTTCTATTTTTTCTTTGCTTACAAAGAATTAAAATCAAAAAATAAAGAATTGGTTTTTTCTGTACCAAGTGGAAATTTCGGAAATATTTGTGCAGGAATTATGGCACAAAAATTAGGGTTACCCATCAAACATTTTGTGGCTGCTACCAATGTTAATGATACTGTTCCTAATTTTTTAGTTGATGGAGTTTACACACCAAAACCATCGAAAGCAACGATTTCTAATGCTATGGATGTTGGAAACCCAAGTAATTTTATTAGAATCCGTGAATTGTTTAACAACGATTTAGAAACTTTAAAAAGTGCTTTTTCTTCTTATAGTTTTACTGATGATGAAACTCGTGAAACCATGAAAAAAATCTACGATAATTCTGGTTATGTTGCAGATCCTCATGGAGCTGTTGGCTATTTAGGATTGAAAAAACACGGATTAAAAGAAAACGAATTTGGCGTATTTTTAGAAACTGCACATCCTGTAAAATTTTTAGATGTTGTTGAAGAAACTTTGCCTGTAAAAGTGGAAATTCCTGAACAAATACAGAAAGTTATCAATAATAAAAAGGTTGCAATTAAGGCTAGTTCTTATGAGGATTTGAAGGCTTATTTGATGGAATAAAAAGTATTAGGAATGAAACATTATTCCAGTATAACTATCTTCTAAAGGCGTTTCATCAATTAAAAGTTTACAAACTTGTATTAATTTTTTTGTAAAAGATCTAATTGCTGTATTTGGCGTTTCATCTTGAATTTCTGCAGGGTTCAAATATTTTAAATCAGAGTGCGAAGGATTGCCTTTACTATTTATAAATACTTCTATATCTTTAGGTAAATACTCAAAAGTTTCGTTTAAAGGGCTATGAATAATAGCTGCTTCAAAATCAGGTCTACTTTTTTCTTTATATAAAGATTTAACATTTTCAAATTCTTCCTTTGTAAAAATTAAAAATCCAGCATAAATTCTACCTTCTATATTAACAGCAAATGATTTACATTGATTTTCATTACAGTATTCAGCTCTTTGAAGAGAAACACCACCTCTATTAGGCATTAATATCTCTCTATTTACTAAATCTGATATTTGAGATGAAATTAATTTTTTCTTAAAATGCTTTGAAAAAATATAATGAACTAAAACCTCTTTTTGATTTATTTTTGAAGGTATTAATATATTCTTACTCAAAAAAGTTGATTAAGTTTGTTATTAATTCTTCGTTGACTTTTTCAATTTCGATTGCATCAACTTGCTTAATATCTATACCATCCTTTTCTATAAAATAACCAAATTCTTTTTTACCTATTTCTAAAGAAAAAACACTGTTATTATTTCTGTTTTGACAGTCAAAAACAACTGTACCATAAGATGTTGTATAAATATCATCTAAGTCTAACTCATTAATAATAGTTAAATTTAATTTATCTAAAAAAGAAAATGTATTATTAACAACATTTAAGCTTATAACGTCGTCCTTAGTAACATCATTTAAAAATGTAGCAATATAATCTTTCAAATAATCTATTTTAGATTGTTGATTATTTACAAAGAAATATGTCTTTTTCAAATCAAAAAACATCCCATTTTCTGTTAAATTTTCTAAACTTGTTTCATTAAGAAATTTAGATTTTTCAACATCGGGATTAAGACCTAATAAAGTTGTTGTAGTTAAAATATCCATAGCTTTTTTATTTTATATATTAATCAAAAGTTGGCATTTATCAGTTAAAATATCTCTTAGAACTTTTTTATTTTCTGCATGAGCCACTTCAAAATAGTTAGTAAACTTATCACTTGAAAATAATTTTTTAAACAAATGATATTCGTTTAATCTAATTGCATATTGATGATCAATTACAATTCTTCTTATATCGTTATTAAAAGAAATTTCTATTTTATCTTCGTAATTATTACCATTCTCAACACCTTTTGAAATCATTACGATTGTTCCATTTTTTGAAGATAAAAATTTCTTATTTAACAACTCTGAATCAGATTCATTTTTAAAAACTGAATCTACATCTATATTAATTTTATCATCAATCCACTGAAACTCGTCTCTGTAGTTTAAACTGATTGCATTAACATAAAAATTAACTTTACCAGAAAGTGTCTTTAAATCTTTTTCAAAATCTGCCTTGAATCCTTTCCATCTATCATATTTTCGAGATTCGAACGATATTATTGCATTATCATTAGATTTATTCTCTAATTTAAAAATATCTTTAATTTCGCCTACTTCATTAAATCCTTCAAATACAAACCCTTCTACTTCTTCGTCTTTTACTTCTATTTTAGTATTTGATAATGTAACGCTTCTGGGTTTTAATAAAGATTTTTTAGCATATTTATTAAAACCATCTAGTTTATTTACCTCTTCATAAATATCTTGTGGCTTCAAAAATTTTTGTGGTGAGAATACTGTTGCAACCACTCTGTTAATAGAATGTTTTCCCGATATTGGTTTAAGTTTATCTAACATTTAAAATAAGATGTATTTTATGCAAATATATACTATTCAATAAATTTAGTGAAATATTAGTAAAATAAAGACAAAAAATTGTTAAACCTCAAAAATACCATCTTCTGTAAAACAGAAATTCTGACATGTATCGAAATTTTTCTGTGTATTTAAGCCTGTAAATAAACTAAAAGCGGGTAAAATTAGCTGATTATTCGTCACTTGAAAACAAGGTAACTTTATACGTTGTCTGCCTTTTCCACGAATGGAAACTCCAGGATGCAAATGCCCAGAAATGGTGAAACAATTTTCGGTTGGCTTTATAGAATCGTGTACAAATTTTACGCAATCTATTTCCAAAGAAGGTTGGTGAACTTCGATCTTAAATTGATCGTAAATGGAATGTTTTAAGCGATCGTGATTTCCTTTGATTAACTTTAAGTTTAGTTCCTCAAAATTAGAAAGCCAAGTCTTGAATTGGTCTAAATCTTTGTTGTATTCTGCGTGAAATAAATCGCCAACAATAATTAAAGTCTTAGCTTTAAAATGTAAAATTAGCTGTTTTAATCTGGCTAAATCATCATCTAAAACTGAAGAAGGAATTGGAATGCCACTTTTTTGAAAATGAGCAGATTTACCAATATGCAAATCGCTTAAAATTAAACTTTCTTGGGCTTCCCAATAGATAACTCGTTGATTGGTTAACTCTAAAACCTGGTCATTACAGGTAATTTTATGAGTTACAATCGAAACGGTTTTTATCATTTTACTGCTTGTTTTTGAATACGTTGAATTCGTTTGCTCAATTCCTCATTCGTCATTGTGCCTCGCAAACTATCAACCTTTAAAGGAAAGCTCAAAGGTGTAAAATCTTTTGCTCTTTTCAAAATTATTTTACTTTCTGTAATTCGCTCAAAAGCTTTTTGCAAACGCACTTTTTCTAGTTGATAATTAAAAACCTCATCATACGCTTGTTTTAATAATAAATTTGTGGGTTCGTAATCATTTAGCACTCTAAATATTAAACCAGAGGAAGATTGTAAACTTTTATTCGACTTTTTATTTCCTGGCTGAGATTGAATGACCAAACCTGCAACTACTGCAATATCTCTAAATTTTCTGGAAGCCATTTCACTCGCATTTATACTTGCAATAATGTCTTTCATTAAATTTTCTTTGGATAAAATCTGAGCTATATTTTCTTCATTCAAGGGAATTTCTTGATCAGAAAGTAGTTCAAAACCATAATCGTTTTGCGCAATTGTAAACGTGAGTGGTTTTATTTTACTAAGTCTATAAGCGATTAAAGATGCCATAATTTCGTGCACCAATCGTCCTTCAAAAGGATACATAAACAAATGAAAACCGTCTTTGGTTTCTATGAGTTCTGTTAAAAACTCATCATGTCTTGGAATGTGCGATTTTTCTTGCTGGCGTTTTAAAAGCGGATGTAAAAATTTTAATTCTCTTTCTTTGTTATTTGCATCAATAGCATCACTTAATTTCAAACGTAAAAAATGCGTTAAGCCAGATGTTAAAGGCAATCGTCCACCATTCCAACTTGGTGTAATTGCTTTTTTAGATTTGCTTGCTTTTACCAAAACAGTCATGTCTTTAATCTGTTTCATTTCTACAACTCTACCTCCAATTACAAAAGCGTCTCCTTTTTTTAATTTCGATATAAAATACTCTTCAACCATGCCAATATAACCACCAGAAAAGAATTTTACGTACAGCATAACTTCGCCCACAATTACACCAATATTCATTCTGTGCATCATTGCAATTCGCCTGCTTTTTACTTTGTAAAGTTCATCTTCTTCATCTAAAACTACTTTGTGGAATTCCTCATAAGATTTTAAGGTATTTCCACCTTGAGTGATAAAATGAATGCACCAATCGAAATCTTCTTTTGTTAAATAATGAAAAGCGTGAATTTCTTTTATAAATTGATAGGTTTCTTCTTTGTTAAAACCTTCGCCAACTGCTAAGGTTACCAAAAACTGAACTAAAATATCATAGGTTAAAACATATGGATACCTTGCTTCGATTTCATTTTGTTTTACAGCTTCTTTTACAGCTGCAACTTCTATCAATTGTAAAGAATGTGTAGGAACTGCGTACATTTTTGAGGTTTCAAAAGGTGAATGCCCACTTCTACCTGCTCTTTGTAAAAAACGTGCAATTCCTTTTGCAGAACCAATTTGTATCACACAATCTACAGGTTTAAAATCGACTCCCAAATCTAAAGATGATGTACAAACGACTGCTTTTAAAATTCCTTGAGAAATAGCTTCTTCAATAAAATTACGCTGCACTTTTGCAATAGAACCATGATGAATGGCAATTTGTCCAATTAAATCTGGAGCTTCCTCAATTAAAATTTGATACCATAATTCGCTCTGATTTCTTGTATTTGTAAAAATTAAAGTGGTGGTATTTTCATAAATAATCGGAATTATTTTAGAGCTCATTTTCTTGCCTAAATGTCCTGCCCAAGACAGTTCCTCTACTTCATCTGGTAAAACCGAAACAATTTCAATCTTCTTTTTTTCCTTCGCTTTTATCATGGTGGTTTTTACACCTTCATAAGGAATTAGCACATTTTTTGCTTCTTCTAGATTACCAATGGTTGCTGTAATTCCCCAAACACTGGTTTTTTTTGATAAATTTCTGATTCTTGCAATTGCCAATTCTACTAAAACGCCTCTTTTAGAACCTAGCAATTCGTGCCATTCATCAACAGCAATACAGTTTACGTTTTTAAACCAACGTGAATTTTTCTTTTGAGAAAATAATAAGTGTAATGTTTCTGGAGTTGTTAGTAAAACATCTGGCATTAAACGTTCTTGTTTTCTTCGAACATTAGTTGGTGTATCTCCATTTCTTACAGCAACTTCCCAATCCAAACCAATTTCGTCTACAACTTCGTTCATGGCTTTCGCCAAATCTTTTGCCAAGGAACGCAAAGGACTAATCCAAATTAATTTTAAGCCTTTTTTATATCTTTCTGGGTGATTGAAATAATCAATAACCACAGCTAAAAAAACCGAAAATGTTTTTCCAAATCCTGTTGGAGCAACCACCATTCCACTAAATTTATTGTGATAACGTTCCCAAGTTTGGTCTTGAAAACTGAAAGGTGTGTGCCCTTTTTCTGCCATCCAATTTTGGATGATTTGATAGCCTTGGGTTTGTTTGAAATTGCTCAAAAAATAGTTATTAGTTGTTCGTTTTTAGTTTTTAGTTTTGATTCCGAGTGTCATTTCGACTTTAGGAGAAATCTCATAATTTTGAATTAGAATTATGAGATTTCTCAATCGCCTAAAAAGGCTCATTTCGAAATGACAAAACTGTATGTTATCATTTTTGTTTTATTTCTCTTTGCGAACTTTGCGAAAAAACTTTGCGCCTTTGCGTTTAAATTTAATTAGCTTCAATCAATGCTTTTACAGATTCTATTGTATCAATATCTTTTACTGTTTTGTCTTTTCGCCAACGTTTCATTCTTGGAAAACGTAAAGCAACTCCACTTTTATGACGTTTGCTGTAAGCAATTCCTTCAAAAGCGATTTCAAAAACTAATTCTGGTTTTACAGTTCTTACAGGTCCGAATTTTTCGATGGCATTTTTATTGACCCATTTTGAAATTTCTGAAATTTCTACATCTGTTAATCCTGAATAGGCTTTGGCAACTGTTACTAATTTGTCTTCATTTTTTACGGCAAACGTATAATCTGTGTATTTAGAACTTCTTCTTCCACTTCCTTTTTGCGCATAAATCATGACAGCATCAATCGTTAATGGATCAACTTTCCATTTCCACCAATCACCTTTTTTTCTTCCAACATGATAAACAGAAGATTTTTTCTTCAACATTAAACCTTCAGAATTAAAACTTCTTGCTGCGTTTCTTAAAGCATCTAATTCATTCCAGTTATTAAAATTTATCATTTCTGATAAATGTAAATTTGTAGCTGTATTTTTAGCAAATAACTCTTCTAATTTTTCACGTCGATTTTCCATGGATTGTGTTCGTAAATCAACATCATCGAGTTCTAGAATATCATAAATATACAAACCAACTGGAACATCCTCTAATAATTTTTTGGTAACATTTTTACGATTTAATCTTTTTTGTAAATCGTTAAAAAGTAAGACTGCACTGTCTTTTATGGCTAAAATTTCGCCATCAATCACAAAACTACCTTCTAATTTCGCGATTGCTTCCACCAATTCTGGAAACTGCTCTGTAACTAGTTCTTCTCCTCTACTCCAAATAAAAACTTCTTCTTTTCTTTTGATGATTTGCCCACGAATTCCATCCCATTTATACTCAACTTGCCAGTCTTTTTCATCACCCAAATCTTGCAATTCTTTTTCTAAAGAATAGGCTAAGCAAAAAGGATAAGGTTTTGAGTTATCATAATTAATATGTTCGCCATTCAGTAAATCATCAAAAGAAATAGAATCTGGAGTCCAATTTCCAATAATACTGTGCATTAATTGGTTTGCGTCAATTCCAGATAATTTTGCGAGTGCATTTACCAGCGTTTTTTTAGAAACTCCGATTCTAAAACTTCCACCAATTAATTTATTGAAAATCAAACGTTCTTGAGATTGTAAACCATTCCAAGCTTCTAAAACATATGCTTTTTTTTCTTCGTCGGTTTTTGGTTTTAGTTTGATGAGCTCATCAATCCAAATATGTAACGGTTTTTCTATTTTATTTTCTGGATTTGGTAATAAAAGTGCGATGGTTTCTCCTAGATCTCCAACTGACGAATAACTTTCTAAAAACAACCATTCAGGAAGTTCTGTGATTTCCATCACCCAACTTTTCATCAAATTAGATTTTACGGGTCTACTTGGTCTTTTACCAGTAAACAAGGCAATCAACCATAATTTATCTTTGTCTGGAGCCACTTTAAAATACTCGACTAATGCATCAATTTTTGCATTGGTTTTATTGGTGATTTCAATAGCGCTAATTAAGTTGGAAAAGTCTTTCATAATTAGGCATTTTCAGTTTTGGTTTCTTCGTCTTTTGCAAATTCATCTTCACCAAATTCGGTTTTTAATTCATAAGCTTCAATGCCAATTTCATTCAAATATTTAGAAAAAACAGCTTGCGAACCATGAGTTACATGCACTTTTTCTGCTCCAGTTGCTTTTACTGCTTCTAACAATCCATCCCAATCTGCATGATCACTAATTGAAAAACCTGCATCAACTCCTTTCCATCTTCTGTTTCCACGAATATGCATCCAACCAGAACAAATTGCTGTTGCTGCATTTGGGATTTTCTTTAACAATCTAGAACCTAATAAAGCTGGTGGTAAAATGACAATTTTGTTTTGAATATCGGCTTTTTTGAAATCGTAATTTAATAAAGTTGTTTTGGGAAGCTCAATTCCAGAACCAGAAATTGCATTGTTTAAATTGTTGATGGCTGTGTGCACATAAATATCATCTACACCTTCAATCAATTTCATAATTCGTTGTGCTTTGCCTAAACTGTAGCCTAAAAAAACACTTGTTCTATTATTTTGCTGATTTTGTAAAACCCAATTTTGCAATTCAGCTTGTAATTCTTCTTCTTTTTTCCATTTATAAATTGGCAATCCAAAAGTACTTTCTGTAATAAATTCGTGGCATTTTACAGGTTCATAAGGTGTTGAAATAAAATCGGCTTGCGTTTTATAATCCCCAGAAAAAACAACCACATATCCTTTATACTCTAAACGAATTTGAGCTGAACCAATTACATGACCTGCAGGAAAAAAACTGACTTGAACTCCATTTATATTTTTTGGCTCATTATAACCCAAACTTTCAATAGAAATATCTTGCCCTAATCTGTGTTTTATAATTGCTTTAGAATCGTTTTGACACAAATAATGTTTATTCCCAGATCTTGAATGATCTGCATGTCCATGAGAAATAATTGCATACTCTACAGGAAACCATGGATCCAAATAAAATTTTCCAGGAATACAGTAAATGCCTTTTTTTGTGAATTTTACAAGTTTCAAAATGAGTAAAGAGTTTTGTATAAAAATAATGGATTACAATTTAATGCAATCCATTATTTTAAAATTTGATCTATTTTTAGAAATTATTTTTTAGCGTTTACCATCCAATTAATTCCGAATTTATCTGTACATCTTCCAAACATTCCCCATTCTCTTTCTCTAAATTCGTGGTGTGTAATTCCTTGATCGCTTAAAGTTTTAAAAACCTCTCTAGCTTTATCTTCATCATTTACATCTACACTCATGTGGATTTGGTTTCCAGAATTAATAGGAGTATCTGGAGCAGCATCATAGGCCATAAAATGAACTCCTTTTCCTTTTAACTCTGCATGTTGCAGCTTATCTCTAAAAGAATTTGGAACATCTATTTTTTGATCTTTATATGTAATTCTATTTTGTACTTGTGCATCAAATAAATCTCCATAAAAATTTAAGGCTTCTTGACAGTTTCCATCGAATGCTAAATATGCTTGTATTTTCATCTTGTTTGTTTTTAGTTAATATTTCTTATGATAACAAAGTTAAAAAATGATGCATGTTATTTTTTGCTTATTTGATGTTATACGTAACTGTATCCCTTTAATAAACGGATTAAAAAGCAAAAACTCATAACTTTGCTGTTGTAGGTTATAATTATAATTTAGCAATAGCTGTTGCCAGTTCCATATTTGGACTAATTTCTGGGTAAAACTTTGCAAATATTATTGCTTATTTATTGGAAGTACTTGTATTAATTATTTTTATATCTGTTTTTTATTGAAGAAAAAATATTTCAGCATTTCATGTGTTCATAAATATTTTGCTTTCAATTTTAATGACTATAAATCGAAGTTTTTACTTAACAAAAGTTAGAGAAAT
>CAXBPL010000007.1:0-68163 GCA_963977615.1 uncultured Polaribacter sp.
GATACTTTTATTAAAGTTTAATAACACAAAATTAAACAAATTCAAAAAAAGCAAATTTTATAAAAATAAAAACTTTAATATTTGATGTTTATTCATTAAAAATTTGTGTTATAGATCTAAAAAAACTTTGTGTTAAATTCAGTGAAATTACCATCTAATTTTCTGGCAATAAAACCTTTAAAACGTCTTCTCGAATTCTTGTTGGTTTAAAAGTTTCTGCATGTAACATTGCCCAAACTGTTTTTGCTTTTACTAATAAAACATCATTTTTATAAAACTCCATAAAACGCACAGATGTGATTCCTTTTGTTTCACCAACCCAAGTTTTTACCACAATTTCATCACCCAAAGTAGCTTGTTTTAAATAATCGATTTCATGTCTCATAACCACCCAAATATATTGTGGTAAGGGATTATCTTTAGTCAAAAAATCCCAATGAGTCGTTGCAATTTTATCCATCCATTTTACATACACTAAATTATTTACATGATGCAAAGTGTCTATATCTTCAGATGAAACTGTGATTGTTATCGTAAAAGCGTTCTTCATTTTTATCAGTTTAAACAAATTTAAAAATTTTAATTTCTCTATAACAAATATTGATGATAGAATTCAAATAAAAATTTATTTATGCTGATATTTGTATCTTCTTATGGCAAAATTAGCAAACGAATTAGGCACCGAAAATATTGGTAAATTATTGATAAAGCAAGCAGTTCCTGCAACTATTGGAATTCTTGTAATGTCTTTAAATATGATTGTTGACACCATTTTTGTTGGCCAATGGATTGGAGTTTTGGCAATTGCAGCAATTACTGTGGTTTTACCAATTGTTTTTTTAATTTCATCTATTGGAATGGGAATTGGAATTGGAGGAAGCTCTATAATTTCTAGAGCTTTAGGAGCAGATAAAACTGAGAAAGCTTTTCTAACTTTTGGAAATCAGATTTGTTTAACACTTATTTTAGCAATTATTTTTGTCTTATTGGGCAACTTTTTTAGTGTGCCAATATTAAATTTATTTGGTGCAAAAGGCGATATTTTACCAATTGCGTCCGATTATTTTGCTGTGGTAATTTTTGGAGTTCCGTTTTTGGCTTTTGCAATGATGGGAAATCCTGTAATTAGAGCAGAAGGAAAACCAAAATTTGCAATGTATGCAATGATGATTCCTGCTGTTTTAAACATTATTTTAGATGTAATTTTTATCAAGTTTTTCGATTGGGGAATGACAGGTGCTGGTTTGGCAACTTCCATTTCCTATGCAAGTTGTGGTTTGTATATTTTATATTTCTTCTTATCGCGTAAAAGTGAACTTAAAATTTTACCAAAAAACTTTAAATTAGATTTTAAAATTGTTCGAGAAATTATTGCTTTAGGAGGAGTTACAATTGTAAGACAAGGTGCCATTAGTATTTTAATGATTGTTTTAAATTACTCACTTTTTACATATGGAGGAGAAATTTCAATATCAATATTTGGAATTATAAATCGAGTAATGATGTTTGCATTATCGCCAGTTTTAGGAGTTTCTCAAGGTTTTTTACCTGTAGCTGGCTTTAATATTGGAGCCAATAAAAACGAACGTGTTAAGGAAATTATTAAAAAATCGATTTATTTTGGTTCTATTTTAGGAACTATAATTTTTATAGGAATCGTAATTTTTAAAGAACAAATTATTTGGATTTTCACCAATGATGAAACTTTATTAAGCGAAACTCCAAATGCCATGTTAATTGTATTTTTGGTAACACCAATAGTTACCATGCAATTAATTGGATCTGCTTATTTTCAAGCTGCAGGAAAAGCTTTTCCTGCTTTAATTTTAACACTTTTAAAACAAGGTATTTTCCTGATTCCTTTAGCCTACATTTTACCTAAATATTATGGAATTGCTGGTGTTT
Source organism: uncultured Polaribacter sp. (assembly GCA_963977615.1). GTDB lineage: Bacteria > Bacteroidota > Bacteroidia > Flavobacteriales > Flavobacteriaceae > Polaribacter. The sequence continues at coordinate 1,906 of CAXBPL010000007.1, forward strand.
GGTGGTCTTTCCCAATTGCCGATATTTTATCTACAGTTATTACTATTTTGGTGTTAAAAAATGAAGTTAATAAGAATTTGAAGGTGGTTAGTGGTTAGTAAAAAAAAGACTTTACGCTTCTTCTACTTTAGGAAAAACAACTTTGAAATTAAACCATCTTTTCACCATTTAAATTTGTCGTTAAAATATCGCTAAATAAATCAAAGAAAGGTCTTAGTGCTTTGTAGGTTTCATCTACTTTATCTATAAAATCTGGTGATAAAACTTCTGCATCTGTAAAGTTTTTAGTGGCTATAAATCCTTTTTTACGTAACAAATCTACATCTGGATGTTCTTTATCAAAACCTCTTGGCGCTGTTTTTAATTCGCTGAAACTTTCGAAAGTTCCTCCAAAATGTTTTTTGTAAGCTGCATGATCTAAAATTGCTCTAATTTCTGAGGCATCTTGTTCAATTTCTTTTCTAATTCTGAATAAATCGTCTTTGCTTGGTTCCCAAAATCCGCCAGCTAAAAAAGATTCTCCTGGCCTTATTCTTAAAAAATAACCTCCTCTTAATTCTTTACCTAATCTAGAATATGAATTTGCAAAATGTGCTTTATAAGGTGTTTTATCATTCGAAAAACGAACGTCTCTATAAATACGCATCATTTTCGATTTTTCTATTTCATCATGATTTTGTAATTTATGATGAATCGCTGTAAATACTTCTTTTGCATTTTCCTTTGCTTTTTCATACGTTGGCTTATGTTCTGCAAACCAGTCTCTATCATTATTTTTTTGTAAATCTTTTAAGAATTGGAATGTTGATTTTTCTATCTGCATTTATAAGGAATTTAAAAGTTCAATTTACAAAATAGATTTGTAACTTCGATTTTGATATGCACCAAAAAACAAAAGATATTCAAAAAAGATATGATGGTTTTTTACAGACAAATTGTTTGTGGAAAAGCAACGTTATTTTTGACTTACATCAATTTGAAATTGAGGAGAAATCATCAAAAATAAACATTAACATTGATGAAAAATTAAGACTTGGAAAATATATAGAACGTTTTGTTTCTTATCAACTAGCGCAAGAAAATAATATTTCTATTTTATGTGAAAATGTTCAAATTCAAAAAGAAAAAAGAACTTTGGGCGAATTGGATTGTATCCTTCTAAAAGATCAAAAACCAATTCATTTAGAAGTTATTTATAAATTTTATGTGTATGATACTTCCATAGGTAACACTGAAATAGAGCACTTTATTGGGCCTAATAAAAAAGATTCTCTGCTTGAAAAACTAACAAAGCTTAAAGAAAAACAGCTACCTCTTCTCTACTCTAAGGAATGTAAATCTTATATAAAATCGATCAATTTAAATATTGATGAAATTGAGCAACAAGTTTTTTTTAAAGCACAATTGTTTGTTCCGTTTTCTAAATTAAATATCGAATTATCATCCATAAATAAAGATTGTATTGCTGGTTTTTTCATCAACATAAAAGAGTTAGAACAATTTTCTGATTGCAAATTTTATATTCCAATTAAAAAAGATTGGTTGGTAATTCCGCATCAAAATGTAGATTGGCAAAATTTCATTGATTTTAAAAATACTATAGATCCTATTTTAGATCGAAATTTTTCTCCTCTTTGTTGGGTAAAGCATAAAAACGGATTTATTGAGAAGTTCTTTTTAGTTTGGTGGAGTTGAATTCAAATTTCAATTTTAACTAAAATGATTTTAACTTAATTCTTAGGATAATTATTTTTAGTTACTTCATAAAAAAAAGGAACTCAAATTAAATTGAATTCCTTTTTTTAAAAGTTTTAAGTTTTAGAAACATTACTGCTTCAAATATTTACTTTTTAATTCTCTTTTGTGATATCATCTCTGGAAGCTTTATTCCAAATTTTAATTTGATCATCTATAGTAACTCCCTCTAAAATTTCAACGTTTACTCCATCAGAAGTTCCTAATTTTAAAGTTACCTTTTTAAAAGTTCCATCTGCTTGCTTAACTTCAACATAAGGCTCTTCTGTATCTTTATTAAATCTTAAAACCGCTTCTTTTATAGATAAAACACTGTCTTTTTTTTCTAAAACAATATCTGCATTAGCACTGTAACCAGCTCTAATAAAAAACTTTTCATCTAAAGAAACATCTGCTTTTATTTTAAATTGAACAGCTCCTGCTTCTTCTGTACCTTTTGGTGCAATAAAATTTAATTTTGCGGGGAATTTCACACCTTCAATAGCTCCTATTGATACTTCAATATCAGAACCACTTATTAATTTACCAACTTCAGATTCATCTACTTTTCCTTCAAAAATCATCTTGCTCATATCTGCAATAGATGCAATTGTAGTTCCTGCATTAAAATTGTTGGCTTGTATTACTTGGTCTCCTTCTTTTACAGGAATCTCTAAGATTGTACCAGACATTTGAGCCATAATATTAGTGTTGGCAGCACCTCCAGATGCAGCTGAACCTCTTTTAATAATTACGTAATCGTTTTGAGCATTTTTTAAATCTTGCATTGCAGAATTATATGTTAATTCAAAACGTTCGAATTCTTGTCTAGAAATTACGCCTTTATCAAACAAACTTTTATTTCTTTTAAAAGCGATTTCTGCGTTATCTACATTTAATTTAATATTATCTACTCTACCTTTTGCGCTAATTAAAGATTGCTCATTTGGTACAACTCTTACCATAGCAATTAAATCTCCTTTGGTAACTTTTGCGCCTTCAACTAATAAAATTTTATCGATAATACCTGTTATTTGTGGCTTAATTTCGATTTCTTCTAATGGTGTTACCTTACCAGTTGCTACCGTTTTTTTAACAATTGTAGTTTTAAACGGTGTTTCAGTTTCGTATTCGATAATACTTTTCTCGTTCTTTTTTCCGAACCAAATTAATGCAGCAACAAATAATATTGCAATTATAATTAAAATAATTTTTGATCTTTTACTCATGATTTAGTTAATTGTGATTGATTTTATTCTTCTCTTAATGCTTCTATTGGTCTTACTACTGTTGCCATGTGCGCAGGAATTAGTCCTATTAAGGTTCCTAACACAATTAATGTGGCAAATGCTATCATTATAATTGGTATATCTACAGTTGGGTTTATCAAAACAGCTTCTTCTCCAGAACCTAAAAAAGTATCAATTAGTGCTAAAATTGAAGCTCCAAAAATAATTCCAAGCATTCCAGCAATTGTTGTTAAAAAAACCGATTCTAATATAATTTGCTGACGAATACTTTTTGGAGTTGCCCCTAAAGCTCTACGAATTCCTATTTCTTGTGTTCTTTCTTTTACTGTGATTAATAAAATATTTCCGATGGCAAAAACTCCTGCAATTAAAGTTGCAATCCCTACAAACCAGGTTAGAAACTGCATTCCTGTTAAAAAACCAGTTACTTTCCCTATCTCTTTTCCTAGATTTACACTTCCAAAAGCTCTTTCATCTTCTGGATGAACTTTATGTAACCCTTTTAAAGTTTGAATAACATCAGTTTCCATCTGCTCAATATCAGTACCTTCATTTGCAGTAATCATCATCCAATCTACTTTATTGGCTGTATTGTAAACTTTTTTAAATGTTGTAAAAGGAATGTAAGCACAATCTCCATCAAAATTTATAGTATTTGAAGGCTTGTAAACCCCAATTACCTGATAACCAATGCTATTTATTTTAATATATTGCCCAATTGGCATCTCATCAATTTCAAATAATTGCTTGTACATATCTTCTGATATTACTGCAACTTTTGCTGTATTTATAATATCATTTTCATTTAAAAAACGCCCATAAATTAAGTTTTTTTTCTGAATTTGATCTAATATTGGATAATCTCCACTGACTCTAAAATCGCCAGATTTAAAATCTTTTACAATTAAGTTATTGGTTTGATTTCTTGGCGCCAATAATCTTATTTCGTTCGAATATTCAGATTTTAAAACCTCAATATCGTTCATGGTTAACGTAAATCTTCTACCTTCTTGAAAACCTTTAAAAGGTGTATCTGTAGATTGTGTCCAAACAAAAACACTATTGGTTGCAAAGTTCCCAAATAATTTATTGAAACTATTTTCTAAACCTCTTGCTGAACCTAGTAAAACAACTAACAAGAAAATTCCCCAAAGAACTCCAATTATAGTAATTGCTGTTCTTACTTTATTTTTACGAATGCTTCCGTAAATTTCTTGCCAAGTATCTGAATCGAATAAAAACTTCATAATTAGTCTGCTCTTAGTGCTTCTATAGGTTTAATATTTGCTGCTCTTTTTGCAGGTAGATATCCTGCAATTAATCCAGATACAATTAAAACAACGGTTGCTCCAATTATTACTCCTGAACTTACACTAGGATCTTTAATAAAATATTTTTCTTCTAAACTATTGCCAATTAAACTTAAAATATAGGTTCCTAAGGTTAAACCTGCATAGCCTGCAATTGTAGTTATTAAAACAGATTCTTGCACAACCATACCAACTATAGAGGATGGTTTTGCGCCCAATGCTTTTCTAATTCCAAACTCTTTGGTTCTTTCTTTAATTACAAATATCATAATATTCGAAATACCAATAATACCAGCAATTAAAGTTCCTGACCCAATAAAAATAATAATAAAAAATAATGCCAATGTTACAGTGCTTACAAATTTGTTTGCTTCTGCCATATTTCTAACAGAAAGTGCACTTTGATCATCTGGATGAATGTTCAATCTTTTACGCATATCACGTTCCATCTTGTTTCCAAAAGCAATAGCTGCATCAGTGCTTAGATTAGGATTGTAACCTAAATTTATTTGACTGATGTAATCATTGTTTCCATACATCATTTGAGATGTTGTAACTGGCATGTATGCTTTCCTTTCTTCATTATCTCCTCCATCATCAGAAAAAATACCGATAATTAAAAAAGAACTTCCGTTAACAATTACTCTTTTGTTCAACGCTGGTTTTTCACCAAAAAGATCTTTTTTTATCAATCTACCAATAACAATTACTTTAGATTTTTCACGAATATCTCTTTCATTTAAATATCTCCCTTCATCAATAATTGTTTTTTCTAAAAATTGATGATCTGGGTTTACAGCTACTACACTGTATGTACTTGCTTCATTTTTATATTTAATAACAAAGTTCTTGAAAATTCTTGAAGATTGATATTCAATTTTATTTTCATATTCTTCTGAAACAAAATTATAATCTTCATTTTTTAATTGAACGCTTCTACCAGTTTGTAAACCTTTGTAAGGTTTTGTTGTTTTCCAAACTCTAACAAACATAGAATTTTGAGCATCATCTGCAAAAGCAGTTTTGAAAAAATTTCCAAGTCCGTTTGAAATTCCAAATAATAACGTAAAAAGTAAAATAGCAAAAGCAACAGTAAAACCAGACATTACAGAACGTAATCTGTTTTTATTTATGCTTTGAAAAATTTCTCTCCAGCGATCTATATCAAACATAATTAAACCGCTTTTGCTTTTCCTACAGAAGTTATCTCATCACTTATAATAAGACCATCTTTTAAACGAACAATTCTTTTAGTTTGTTCTGCAACTTCTTCTTCATGCGTAATTACAAAAACAGTCATTCCTTCATCATTAATGTCTTTTAATAAATCCATTACAGAATCTGTTGTAGTAGAATCTAAAGCTCCTGTTGGCTCATCTGCTAAAACAACTTTTGGTTTTGTAACCAATGCTCTTGCAATTGCAACACGTTGTTTTTGACCTCCAGAAAGTTCGTTTGGTAAATGGTTTGCCCATTCTTTTAAACCAACTTTTTCTAAATAATCTAAAGCAACTTCCAAACGCTCTTTTCTAGCCATTCCTTTATAATACAAAGGCAATGCAACATTTTCTACAGCTGTTTTGTAAGATATTAAATTAAAAGATTGAAAAATAAAGCCTAAAAACTTGTTACGTAACAAAGCTGCTTTTTTCTCATTCATGTCTTTAATAAGCTGACCATTTAAGTAATAATCACCTTCATCATGAATATCTAACAAACCAACAATATTTAATAAAGTAGATTTTCCTGAACCAGAAGAACCCATAATAGAAACAAATTCGCCTTCTTTTATGTGTAAATCTATTCCTTTTAATACGTGTAAAGAATCTTTTCCTATAGGATAAGATTTGTGAAGTTTTTCTATTCTAATCATTCGTTTGGTTAATTTTACTATAAAAGTATTGATTGCTACTGATAGCGATTATTAATTTTTTGTTAAAAGGAATTAATAAACTCGAATACAAACATAAGACGACCAAAATATATATTTGTTACATCAATTTTAAAAAAAGATACATTAATTTTGTTTTCTACTCTTTAAGCCTTAAAATGATTGAGATTCCTGATAATAAAAAATTAATTCTTTTTGATGGTGTTTGTAACTTATGCAATAATGCTGTTTTAAAAGTGATCAAATATGATCGAAAAAATACCTTTATTTTTGCAGCATTACAATCTAAAGCTGGTAAAAAAATTACAGATTATTTACATATAAATACTACGAAAGTAGATTCTATTATTTTATACGAACCTGGAGTTGCTTACGAGCTAAAATCTACAGCAGCTTTAAAAGTGATGAAAGATTTTGGTGGACTTTGGCATTTTACTCAAATTGGTCTATTTTTCCCTGAAAGTTTTAGAGATTTTATATACGATTTTATTGCAAAAAACAGATATAAATGGTTTGGCAAAAAAGAGAGTTGCGTAATTCCAACTCCAGAATTAAAAGCTAAATTTTTAGATTGATATTTTTTAGAAAATAGATTAAAGAGAAAAATGAATAAGTTTTCAAATCAAAAAAATAAAATGGAAATACCTACAGAAATAAAATGTGTAATATTTGATATGGATGGCGTTATTATAGACTCTGAAGAAATTCATAAAAAAGCCTATTATGAAACCTTTACTTCAATTGGTGTTGATGTTTCTGATGAACTTTATAAATCGCTCACAGGTTCATCCACTATTAATGCATTTCAAAAGTTAGTCGCTCATTTTAAGTTGGATTTAAATCCTGAAGAACTCGTTTTAAATAAAAGAAAACGATATGTAAATTTCTTTGAAAATGACCCAACTTTACATTTAGTAAAAGGTGTTGAGGATTTAATTAAACATTGTTACAACAAAGGTTTAACGTTGGTTTTAGCTTCTTCATCAGCAATGGTAAATATTGATAGGGTTTTTAATCGATTTCATTTAAACCCATATTTTACGGCTAAAATATCTGGTGCAGATTTAACTGCTTCAAAACCACATCCTGAAATTTTTGAAAAAGCAGCACTTTTAGGAAAAACATCCAAAGAAAATTGCATTGTAATTGAGGACTCTGATAATGGAATTAAAGCTGCCAATGATGCTGGGATTTTTGTCTTTGGATATAAAAATCCGATGGCTGCAGATCAAACTTTAAAAAATGCCGATGTTATTATTGATGATTTTAGTCAGCTACAAAAAATAATCTAAACCGTTTTATTTTAATTAATTCACAAAAAAAAACATCCAAATATTGGATGTTTTTTTGTTATTTTTAGTGAAGTATTAAGAACTCCAAAACTCTCTTTTTTTGTTTAATTCTTCTTCTTCTTTAATGTATTCTTCAGCTTCTTCTGGAGAAAGCACCTTTAAAAAAGATGGATGTTGCTCAATAGCATATTCTATTTTTGTAACAATATCTGCAATACTTTCATTTTCGTAATCAATTTCTAGTGGCTCTTTTATCACCATAGATTGTAAAACGTTTTTTCTTTTAATGCTTAATCCTTTTTTATCGAAAGAACGTCTAAAACCATCAATTACAATAGGCACAACAATTGGTTTATACGTTTTTATAATATGTGCAGTTCCTCTTCTAATGGGTTTAAAAGGAGTTGTTGTTCCTTGAGGAAATGTAACAACCCAGCCATCATTTATGGCTTTACCAATGTTAGATATATCAGAATTTTTAACTTGTCTTTTTACATCTTGACCAGCACTTCTCCAAGTCCTATCAATAGAAACAGAACCTGCATACGCAAATATTTTTGGTAAAAGTCCAGAACGCATTGTTTCGCCAGCAGCAACAAAATAAAAATTTAATTTAGGTTGCCAGATATAACCAATATTTTTAATATTATCATCTCTACCTTTTAAAGCTGCATTAAACACATGAAACATTGCTGCAACATCTGCAAAGTAGGTTTGATGATTCGATATAAAAAGTACATTTCTTTCTGGTAAGTTTCTTAATATTTGCGAACCTTCAATGTTTAGGTTGTTAAAATTTTGATATCTACCATGAGAAACCACTCCAAAAAAACGGATAATCCATTTTTTTAAGAATAAATAATGGCCAAAAGGATTTCTCTTAAATAAGGGCATTTATAGGCTTTTTTACTTGATTTGTTAACAAAACTACAAAACTATTTGAGAACAAACTATAATAACAGTTCTTTAATTTCAGAAAGCATCATACCTGTGGCTCCCCAAATTATATGATCATCAATTTTAAAACAAGGTACATCTATATTTTTCATGTAAGATGTTGTTAAATTAACAGTGGTAATATTATTTTCATTTAGCAAATCGCTTACCAAAATCTCAATAGTATTTGCAACTTCATGGTTTAAAACAAAGGCTGGTTTTTTATCAATAAAACCTAAAAAAGGGGTTGCTAAAAAATTACTTGGAGGAATGTAAACATCTGTTAATTCTCTTATTATTTTAATGGATGAAGTTTCCACTCCTACTTCCTCAAACGTTTCTCTTAAAGCAGTTTGCTCTAAATTTCCATCGGTTTTTTCTGCTTTTCCTCCAGGAAAACTTATTTGAGCAGAATGTATCCCTTTATAACTTGGTCTTTGGGTTAAAAGTAAGGTGGTTTCATTTTTTTTATTCGGATAAAATAATGCCAATACTGCTGCTTTTCTTGGATTGTTTGCAGCAATTTTATCTTTATTATATTGTAACCTAAGATTTGGCGCCATTTTAAATTGAGCATTCAAACCTCCTAATTCAACATTTTTGAAATCTTCTATTTTATCAGTAAAATTTTTAAAATTCATTTTTGATTTCTTACTTTTAACAAACTTACTATTTTCTCTGGCACAAAATTATTTTTTGGCAGGAATTTTGAATGTGTATAATTATGAATAAAAAATATAAAAAATTAGGATTGAGTATTGTTTTAGATATTATCGGTTTTATACCTATTCCTTTATTAGATTTAGCTTGGGCTCCAATTTCTGGTTATGTAATGACTAAAATGTACAAAGGTACCAAAGGTAAAATTGCAGGTGTTGTGAGTTTTTTAGAAGAAATTCTTCCTTTAGATATTATACCAACTTTTACAATTATGTGGATTTACACCTATGTAATTCAAAAAGAAAATATTGAAACTGATGAAAATACCACTACAGAAAAAACGACTATTATTGACGTTTAATTATTTTCTTTAAATAGAAAACCTAAACCTAATCTACTTAAAAACTTTTTTTCGAAAGCCCAAAAGAATTTAAATTGACCAAAAAACCATCCCACAATTGGTAAAGTAAATTGGTAAATTGGAAAAATCAATAAAATTCTTAAAGGATAATAAAACCAAGGACTTATAGTGTCTGGTGATAATCCTAAAAAAGCTGTTATAGGTTTTGCAACCCAAGTTGCAAAAGATCCGTTAATTGCAAAGACAACAAAAATAGCAACGATTGCCCAATTACTTTCTATGCCCCATCTTTCTTTTAATTTTTCCATTAGGCTATTTTCTCTGAGTTTTTTGTTTTTCTAAACATCAACCATAAACCTATTAAAACTAATGGAATACTTAAAACCTGACCTGTATTTAAAGGACTAAAGAACCATTCTTCTCCTCTTTCTTGAACTTGTGGTTCTTTTAAAAATTCTATGACGAATCTTAAAGTCCATAAAACTGCAAAGAACAAACCAAATAAGAAACCTGTTTTTTGTTTTTTATCGGTTTTCCAATACAAATGCCACATTGCAAAAAATAAGATTAAATAACTAAAAGCTTCATATAGTTGAGTTGGGTGTCTAGCAAAATTCTCAGCATTATTTTTAAAAATTACACCAAAATCAGATCCTGTTGCTTTCCCAACAATTTCTGAATTCATAAAATTACCTGTTCTAATAAAGAAACCAGCTAAAGCAACCATAATTGCCAATCTATCTAAGATAAAAAGCCAAGGTTTATGCAAGTGTTTTTTTGCGTAAAAATACATAGCTATAGGAATACCAATAGCTGCTCCATGACTCGCAAAACCAGTGAATCCAGTAAATTTCCATCCTTTAATAAACCCAAATAAAGAATCGTTTGCACTTTCTTTTATGGGTAAAAATATTTCTAATAAATGATTTTGGTAATAGTCCCAACTATAAAAGAAAACATCTCCCAAACGCATTCCAATTAACATCGAAATAAAAACATACATAAATAATGTATCTAATTTTTCTGCGGGAATTTTATCTTCTACATATATTTTTTTCATTAAATGTAACCCCAATAAAAAAGCGGCAACAAACATTAAACTGTACCAACGAATTACAAAAAAACCTAAATCGATTCCTATTGACGGACTCCACTCTATTGCTAAAAAATTCATATACTTATGTTCAATGTTTAAAATTTAAAGTTCAAAGTTTTGCTTCTTTTCTCTTTATTCTTTGCTCTTTTTTCTAATCTACTTTCTAACTTCTTTCTCTGGCACAGGATCATAACCACTTCCTCCCCAAGGATGACAACTAAAAATTCGCTTCAAAGATAACCAACCTCCAGAAAATAAGCCATGTTTTTGCAAAGCTTCTATAGTATAATGTGAACAAGTTGGGCTGTACCTACAAGTTGCTGGTGTATATGGAGAAATTGCTGCCTGATAAAAACGAACTAATAAAATAAATGGGTATGAGAGTATTTTTTTCATTACTAAATTTTACGATTTAAATTATGAGATTTCTCCTATCGTCGAAATGACAATTACTCTCAAAAATTTGTAATTCATAATTTACAATTCGTAATTATCTATTAATTAATCGAAAAAGTTGTGCCTTCCTTACCATCTTTTAATTGAATTCCTAATTCAATTAATTCGTCTCTAATTTGGTCTGACAATGCCCAATCTTTATTTTCTCTTGCTTCTTTTCTAAGTTTGATAAGCAACTCCACTACTCCATTTACTTTACCTGAATTATCTTGAGCGTTTTCATTCATCAACCCTAAAACATCAAAAACTAATGCTTTTAAAGTTTCTTTCAATTCTAATAAATCAGCAGCAGTTAAACTTGCCTTTTGTTCTTTAATTTGGTTGATGATTTTTACAGCATCAAATAAATGCGAAATTAAAATTGGTGTATTAAAATCGTCATTCATGGCTGCATAACAATCCTTTTTCCATTTTTGAACATCAAAAGTTGATGATGAACCAGCTTCTATTTTCTCTAAATAAGAAATTGCTTCCATCAATTTAGAATGTCCTTTTTCTGACGCTTCTAAAGCTTCTCCAGAAAAATCTAAAATGCTTCTATAATTGGCTTGCATGTTAAAAAAACGAACTACAGATGCAGAAAATGCTTTTGGTAAAATATCATTTTCTCCTGATAATATTTCATTTGGTAAAATAAAATTCCCTGTAGATTTTGCCATTTTTTGGCTATTTAACAGCAACATATTTGTGTGCATCCAATAATTTACGGGTTTTACACCAGAGCAAGTTTGCGATTGTGCTATTTCACATTCATGATGTGGAAATTTTAAATCCAATCCACCTCCATGAATATCAAATTGTTCGCCTAAATATTTTGTACTCATTACAGAACATTCTAAATGCCAACCAGGAAAACCATCACTCCAAGGTGAAGGCCATCTCATAATATGACGTTCGTCTGCTTTTTTCCAAAGTGCAAAATCTTGTGGATTTTTCTTATCAGATTGTCCATCTAAAGCTCTTGTATTGTGGATTAAGTCTTCCACTTTTCTACCAGAAAGAATTCCGTAATTTCCTTTTTTGTTATATTCTAAAACATCAAAATAAACAGAACCATTCACTTCATACGCAAAACCTTTTTCAATGATTTCTTTAATCATTTCTATCTGCTCAACAATATGTCCTGTTGCAGTTGGTTCTATACTTGGAGGTAAAAAATTGTAGTTTTTTAAAACGTTATGAAAATCGACTGTATATTTTTGAACCACTTCCATAGGTTCAATTTTTTCTAAACGTGCTTTTTTAGCAATTTTGTCTTCGCTTTCATCATCTTCATTTTCTAAGTGACCAGCATCAGTAATATTACGCACATAACGCACTTTGTAGCCCAAATGCAATAAATAACGATACACCACATCAAAGAACATAAACGTTCTTACATTGCCTAAATGTGCATTGCTATAAACTGTTGGTCCACAAACGTACATACCTACATATCCGTCTGTTAAAGGTTTAAAATCTTCTTTCGATTTAGAAAGAGAATTGTATATTTTAAGATGATTTTCTTTATAGAGTTCCATTGAAAAAAGTAACGATTTACAAGCGATAAATATAGGTACTTTATAAGGAATGGCGAAATGGAAATAAAGGGAAATTTTGGAAAGAAATTAAGGAATAATTTAAGGAGATTTGTATGGGTTTTAGGTTTTTATTCTATCAAAATACTACTGTAATCCCCTTTAAAAGTAATTAAGTTTTTTGTTGATGAATTTGCGTTCGATTTTCCTGCTCGTTTGTTTTCTAAATTAACTTTATTTACTTGATATTTGAATTTACTGGGAACATCACCCAAAATAATAGTTGCATTCGATTGACTTAAATTCAACAAAAACTCACCAAAATTAGGGTTAAAACTATCAATCCTTAACTCTCCGAATTTATCAGAAATAGTTACATTTTTATTGATTTTATAAATTTTAACTCCAGAAGAATTATTACTCATTGTTGTATTCGTAACTGATGCTATTTTAGCATCAGTTACATTGTTTAAAAATAAAGTACAAGCGTTTAAATCGTTGATAGTTACAGGAGAATAATCAATTGTTAATTCACCTCCATTTAAATTATGAGCATTAAAAGTGCCATATTTTACGTTTCCAAAGGCAACTGTGTTTGGCAATGTTACTTTACAATGACGTGTATTCAAATCGAAAGTTGCGCCTTTTGGGACTTTAATTTCTAACCTCTTTTTGATTTTTATTTTTTTTCCATTGATGATGATATCATCTGCATTAGATTTAAAGCTTAATTTTTTAAGTTCTTCTTTAACTTTTAATAATTCTTGCTTTATTTTTTCTTTATCTATCTTATAATATTTTTCTTTAGATTCCTTTAATTGCTTTTTCATATCTTCTTTAGATTCAGCAAAATCTTTTCTCAATTTTTCTTTATCAATCTGCATTTTAATTTTTAATTCTGCATATTTTTTTGATTTCTTGAATTCTTCCCATTCTTCTTTCGTATTAATTACAATGTTATGATCGTCATCTTTCCATCTAAATTTATACTTGCCATCTTTCCCCATATTTTCATCAATATCATCAAAAACATCTTTAAAGTCAAAATTGAAATCAAAATCAAAATCCATCTTTGGTAATTCTAAATTTTCAAAACTCGAAAAATCAATATTTGGCATTTCAAAATCGAAATTCATATCATCAAAAAAGACAAAATCATTCTTAAAATTAAAGGCATTGTTTCCTTTAGAGGTAATTTGAACTTTTCTCTTATTTCCTAAAGCTTCAAATTCCCAATTTTTGAAAAACTTTTCAGCTTCTTCTTTAGAGATGCCTTCAATTTCTATAAAAGCCTCAATCTGAACTTCATTTTTATCCCAAGTTGTAACATTTATATCTGTGTTAGATGCATTAATGGCAACTTCCACATCTTTATTTGTTGTAAAGTTTTCTGTGAATTTTTTATCGAACTTTTGTGCAAAAGCAGTTCCTAAAAAACTGATGGCAATAAAAGTAAAAATGTATTTATATGACTTGTGTTTCATGTTGATTTGTGTTTAAATTTTTAAGTTCATTTAGTTGCTTTTTTAAACGTTGTAAAAGCTGTAAGCGTAATTGTAAATTACGAATTAGTGCATCTATAGTTGCATCATTAACCCCATTTGTATTGAGCTCTTTGGTTAATAATTTGTATTCTTTGGTGAGTTCTGCAATCTTTAATAAATAATTATCTACAATTTCTTGATTCCCTTCAGATAAGTCTAATTGACTAATTTCTAAACTGATACTATTTGTATAATAGGTTTCTATGGTATTAAATTCAGGAGAAATATTTCCTAAAGTAATTTCCGTTGATTTTTTCTCTATGGGTTGTTGTTCAATATTTTCTGTTGGATAAAATTTAATTGCCAAACTAACCAACAACACAACTGATGCTGCAACAGACAACCATTTAAAAGATGTTTTTTTCTTTTTCTTTGGATGTAATTCAGCCTTTAATAAACTTTCAAATTTTGATGCATGATTTGCTGATAATTCTATATTTTGTTCCTGGAAATCTTTTAACTTATCTCTAATATCCTGCTGCATAACTCGTATCTTTTAACTGTTCTCTCAATAATTTTTTTCCTCTTAGCAAATTTGTTCTAGATGTATTTTCTGTAATATTTAAAACTTGTGCAATTTCTTGATGATCATACCCTTCTAACAAGTACAAACTCAAAACCAAGCGATATTTTTCTTTCAATAATTTTATTTTTTCTACAATTTCATCAACAGAAATTTCACATTCAACTTGCCAGTGATCATCTTCTCTGTTCGTTGTTATTTCTTCATTAATGGCAACTAAATCTAATTTCTTTTTCTTTAATTGATCGATACTTTGGTTGATAACAATTCGTTTTAACCAAGCCCCAAAAGCGACTTCATTCTTATAATTATCGATATTTTTAAACGCTTTTATAAAAGCATCTTGCATCACATCTTCTGCAATAAATTGGTCTTTTACATATCTAAAGGCAATTAAAAACATAGCCTTGCCATACAAATTATACAATTGCATTTGCGCCTTTGCATCGTTGTTTTTGCATTGGTTTATGATAGTTTGATGTAATTGTTTGGTTGGTTTCATTAAATCATTCTTACTCTAAAGACGATACATTTTTCGAGTTGTTGCAAAATTTTTAAAATTTAAACGCAAAGACGCAAATTTTTCGCAAAATGCACGAGTTTTACTTATTTTTCTTTGCGAACTTTGCGCAAAAACTCTGCCTTTCTTTGCGGTTTATTCTTTAAATTTACATATTAACTTTTACAATGGATAAAAATAAATCTGCTTTACAAGAAAATGAAGGTGTTTTAAAACCAGAAACAACCAGTTTTTTAAGCGCAGAAAAAATAAAAATCAATAGAGCCAAACAGAATTCTGTTGATGAATTTGTGTCCAAAATTTTGGATGGAAATATCACTTTTTTAAGCAGAGCAATCACTTTGGTGGAAAGCACGAATGCAAATCATCAAAAAAAAGCAAACGAAATTTTAGAACGCTGTTTGCCTTTTGCTAACAAATCTGTAAGAATCGGAATTACAGGAGTTCCTGGAGTTGGAAAAAGTACATTTATCGAATCTTTTGGAAAACACTTAACTTCTCAACATAAAAAAGTAGCTGTTTTGGCTGTTGACCCAAGTAGTTCCGTAAATAAAGGTTCTATTTTAGGTGATAAAACTAGAATGGAAGAATTAGTGACTGATAAAAATGCGTTTATCAGACCTTCGCCTTCTGGAACTTCTTTGGGTGGAGTTGCGCAAAAAACCAGAGAATCTATAATTTTATGTGAAGCTGCTGGTTTTGATACCATTATTATAGAAACTGTTGGAGTTGGGCAATCTGAAACTGTGGTACATTCTATGGTCGATTTCTTTTTGTTGCTAAAACTTGCTGGTGCTGGAGATGAATTGCAAGGAATTAAACGTGGAATTATTGAAATGGCAGATGCAATCGTTATCAACAAAGCTGATGGTGATAATGAGAAAAATGCCAAAATCGCCAAAGTTGAATTCAACAGAGCTTTGCATTTATACCCAATAAAAGAAAGTAATTGGCAACCGAAAGTTTTAACAGCAAGTGCTTTAAAAAACATCGGAATTGATAAAATAGACAAGATGATTGTAGATTATATTGCTTTGACAAAAACCAATAACTATTTTGATAAAAAACGAAATCAGCAAAATAAATACTGGCTATTAGCGACTATTGACCAACAATTGAAAGCTAATTTTTATCAAAATCCATTGATAAAAAATGCATTATCAAAAGAAATTGAGGATTTAGAAAATGGAAAAACAACACCTTTTAATGCTGCTAAAAGGTTGTTGGAGTTGTAGTTTGTTTTTTCAAAGTTTAAAAAAAATTGGATTATCTTTACGAGATAAGTATAATAAAAAAGTATCTTATCCTGTTTATTTTCGGGATATGCGTAATAACATTTGTTATAACGAGCTAGCCACAACCTAAAAAAAAGATAGAGTGCATTTAAAATCAATCCAAATTAAAAACTTTAAGGGGTTCAAAAACCTTTCTTTTGAATGTAACCAAAATTTCAATGTTATAATTGGAGAAAATAATATAGGAAAAAGCACAATATTTGAAGCACTCTTAATATGGGAAAGTTGTTTTAATCGAATAATAAATTCAAAAAAAACAAGCTTTTATAAAGCAGATGGTGGAAATACTTATATTCCTTTTGGAGATTTAACATTTATTAGATTAATAAACGACACCGATTTATTCTTTGAAGCTCCTAACCAAGCAAGAATAACAGTAAATATAAAAGATAAAGAAAATGTATTTGCATTAACTTTCGAATTAAGCAAACCTAAATCAATTAGTAATTCATATCTGAGGTTTAAAACAGTAAACCATAAAGAATTTGAGAAATTCGCACTATTTTTAAAGCAACAACAAATTAAACTTGATGAAGCTATCTTTATTTATCAAACTAAACCTGTTTCTAATATATTAAATAAAGAACCTTTTATGAACTCAGGTCAAGTTCTAAAAAAGATTTCAATTGGCAAATCAGGTGAAGTTTTACGAAACAAAATAATTAAAAAAAAGGCGATTAATCGTATTAACTTAGAAAACCAAATATCAAAAGTTTTAAATCAAAAAGTTAATTTTCAATGCACTAATGAAAAAAGGTATCAAAAAGATGAATATATTGATTTAAAAGTATCTAATGGAACTAAAAGTTTAGATATCCATCTACAAGGAAGTGGATTTTTACAAGTAGCAGAAATTTTCTCAACGATAGATTATCTTGAAAATGCAATGAATATATTACTTATTGATGAACCAGATTCACATATTCACGCTAAATTACAAAAGAAACTTCTTCAAGAACTAAGATTAATTAAAAACACTCAAACATTTGTAATATCTCACAATGATACTTTTGTTAGCGAATTAAATCCTGATGAATTATTTTATCTAAATAACGAAAGTAAAAATGAAGGTGTAATTAAAAAATTAGACCTAAAAAACTTTGATAAAATTAAAAAAGAATTAGGAGGTATAATTGTAGCTCTTGATAAACTTAATTATACTCATAAAGTTTGTTTCGTAGAAGGTGATGACGATATTGAATACATCAATCGTCTTTTAAAAAAACATCTCAAAATAGAACCTGAAAATATACCAAAAAAAGAAGTTGTATTCTATCATCTTAGAGGTAAAGATTTTTTGCTAAAAAAAATAGACCATAATAAGAGACTATTAAGCCAACTTTTTAAAGACAAAAGTTATGCTGTGATTTATGATAAAGATTTTTCTACAGAAGTCTCTTGTATTAATTTCAATGCTGAAATTGAAAGGAAATTAGGAAATAATTCAAATGTTTATACACATAATGGT
The DNA here is from genome assembly GCA_963977615.1 of uncultured Polaribacter sp. Lineage (GTDB taxonomy): Bacteria > Bacteroidota > Bacteroidia > Flavobacteriales > Flavobacteriaceae > Polaribacter. The sequence goes on from CAXBPL010000007.1 coordinate 19,759, forward strand.
TATTGTATTGAATCTACAATATTTTCAGATTTAGAAAAATTATGTGAGTTTTTATCAAATTGGAGTGGTATCTCTAAACTAAGAGTACATTTCTTTATTGAAGAATTTGTTTCTAATATTAATTTTGACTTTGGTACTCACACATCAAAATATTATAAAGATTTTGAAATTAAATTCAATGGTCAGAAAAAAGAATCAAGACCTGAACTTAATACAGTTAATTTTAATGACTTTTTAGGAAACGCGTTAGAAAATGGAAAATCTCATTATTTATTTAATAAAACTCTAATATCTGATTTCTATAAAAGTTTTAAAAATCATTTTTCAACAATAGATAGAGATTTACTTTCAAAAACGAGTGAAGATTTATCTTCAGAATTATTCAATTCATATATTGAAAATATTTCAAATTCACGAGATTTCATTCATTGTAACAAAAATTTATTACGAATTATATACGAAATTGATTAAAAAAGGCAGTGACTAAAACCTTGTATTAAAAATTGATATATTTAGCTTAAACTAAAACTTATTGCTCTTTTGCAAACTTCTGAATTTCCGCTAGAAATTCCTCGTTCACAAAATCGCAACTTTCCATAACACAACGACGTTGAACACAACAAAAAAATGAACTCAGAAGATTTCTTAAAAATAATAGAATTTGAAGCAGAAGAAATCAATCATTTCTTTAAAAAAGCTAGTATTGAAGGCAGAGGAACATCACAGGAAGTAGCAGATAGAAGAGAAATTGCAGTAAAAAAATTTCTAGAACGTTATTTTCCTTTTCCATACAGAATTGCTAAAGGAAATATAATTGATAGTTATGGATTGAGAAGTAACTCTATAGATTGTATATTACTTAACCCTTGTCATCCATATACTGTGACAGATGAAAGTAAATATTCTCTTATCTTTGCAGATGGAGTTGATACAGCAATCGAAGTTAAACCTGACTTATCAAATAAAAATGAATTATTTAGAAGTTTAGATCAAATTAAATCAGTTAAAAAATTAAGAAGAAAAAAAGATGACCATATCAAACTTTTAGGAAAAAAAATCATTGAAGAAATGGAAATCTCACGTAAACAAATTTCTTCTGTAATTTTCGCTAACAAAACATTTTCAAATATTGAGACATTAATAAAACATATAGGAAATTATTATATTGAAAATAAAATTACTAAAAGAGAACAATTCGACTTAATAGTTATAAATGGAAGGGGAATATTATATAATTCAAGAAAAAATTACAACATTGACTTTCCTGGTTATGAAGGTTTATATTTTATTGAACACAACAAAAAAACATTAGCTTCCTTCCTACTTCAATTAAATAGATTTCCACAACCTGAAGAAAAGTTTGGTACACCAGTTCTAAATTATTATTACAACGAAAGTGAAAAACCTTTTGCAACCTTCAACGCTGAAATAAACAAGGGATTATTAGAAAATGGATAAAGGCATTGTACAACATCCAAATATAAGTAATAGAAAAAGTAGAACTTAAAAAAAAAGAATACTTACTAAACAGAAATATCTTTAAAATTATATTATAAATTATTATTTCTCACCTATTTTTATACTAATCTTTATTTCGACTTCTTACGTTTCATCCCAAGAAAAAAAATTAACAAGTAAAAATTTACAGCTTTAAGAATGATTAAAAGTAGACAAGAAAGATAATAAAATTAAAAAACAAGCCATCAACCTAAAACCAACCTAACTAATCTCACTCCAAATTTTAGAACTTCTTGAAATGGCTAAATAAGTAGCTTTAATCATCGCGTTTTCTGGTTTCGACAAATTGGAATCTTCTTGCAACAAGGCAATAGCTGTATTTCTTGCAGAAACTAAGATTTTGGAATCTTTAACAACATCAGCAATTTTTAAGTTTAAAACGCCACTTTGTTGTGTTCCCATTAAATTTCCTGGTCCACGTAATTTTAAATCTACTTCAGCAATTTTAAAACCATCAGTAGTTTCTACCATGGTTTTTAAACGCGTTTTTGCTTCTGCAGATAATTTAAAACTCGACAGTAAAATACAATAACTTTGGTCTGCTCCTCTACCAACTCTTCCTCTTAATTGGTGCAATTGACTTAAACCAAATCGTTCTGAACTTTCAATAATCATTACACTTGCATTGGGCACATTTACACCAACTTCAATGACGGTTGTTGCCACCATAATTTGAGTTTCGTGTTTTACAAAACGTTGCATTTCATGTTCTTTGTCTGCAGGTTTCATTTTTCCATGCACAATACTTATTTGATATTTTGGCAATGGAAATTCGCGAGAAACACTTTCAAAACCATCCATTAAATCTTTATAATCCATCGATTCCGATTCCTGAATTAACGGATAAACAATGTATACTTGTCTGCCTTTTGCAATTTCATCTTTCATAAATTTAAAAACTGACAGTCTGTTGCTATCAAATCTATGAACAGTTTTTACTTCTTTTCTTCCTGGAGGCAATTCATCAATTACAGAAATATCTAAATCTCCATAAACTGACATTGCTAAAGTTCTAGGAATTGGTGTTGCAGTCATTACTAAAATGTGTGGGGGAGCCCACCCTAACCCTCCCAAAGGGAGGGAACTCTCACTGTTGTTTTTTAATTCTTGAGAAATCTTTGAGATTGTGTTTTCTATGTTTCCAATTACTTCTTCATTTGTAAATCTGATTACCTTGAAACCTAATTCTTGTAGAATTTTTGTTCTTAAATCATCTGCTTCTTGCTGTTCTTTTGTATTGTGATATTTGCCATCAACTTCAATTATTAAGTTTTTTTCGATACAAATAAAATCGACAATAAACTCATCAACAATATGTTGTCTTCTAAATTTAGAATCTAATTTTTTAGTTTTCAATTGTTCCCAAAGAATTTGTTCAGCTTCTGTAGTTTTCTTTTTACGTTCCAATTGCAATTCTTTCATCAATTTATAAACTGATGGACGAGCAGTTTCATAACGATTCCGTATTTCTGCTCCTTCCCTTTGGGAAGGTTGGGATGGGCCTCCTTTTCCCCATAATTTAGAACGCTGAGCAACCCCAAATCTGTGTTGTTCGTCTATTATTGCAATTCCTAAATTTTTAAATTTCACTTTATCTTCTAACAAAGCGTGTGTACCAATTAAAATATGTAAAGTTCCATCTTCTAAATTAGCGTGAATTTCTCTTCGTTTTTTTGTTCTAACTGAGCCTGTTAAAATATCAACTTTAATGTCCATTCCTTGTAAAAGTTCTGAAACAGCTATATAATGTTGATTTGCCAAAATTTCTGTGGGTGCCATAATTGTGGATTGAAAACCATTATCAATCGCCAAAAGCATTGATAATAAAGCCACAATTGTTTTTCCAGAGCCAACATCACCTTGCAAAAGACGATTCATGTGCGCTCCTGAAGCCACATCTTTCCTAATTTCTTTTAAAACCCTTTTTTGTGCATTGGTTAAATCGAATGGTAACTTCTCACTATAAAACTCATTAAAAATTGGGCCAACATTTTCAAATATAAATCCTTTAATTTTTGTTTTGTTGATGAGTTTCTTACGCAATAATTGTAATTGAATAAAAAATAATTCTTCAAATTTTAAGCGATTTTGCGCTCTCGTTAAATTTTCTTGACTTTTAGGAAAATGAACATTTAAGTAAGCATCTCTTTTGGGTATCAACTTAAAATCATCAATAATTTCTTTTGATAACGTTTCTTGAAGTGAATCGTAAATTTGCTGCAACAATTTCTGAATATAATTGCGTATCAATTTATTTGAAACTCCAGCATTTGTTAATTTTTCTGTGGATGGATATACAGGTTGCATTTTAGATTGCAACTTTTTTTTGTATTCTGTAACCAATTCCATTTCAGGATGAGGAATGCTAAAAGAGCCATTATAATGATTCAGTTTTCCATAAACTACATAAGGCTCATTAACTTTTAACGAGTCTTTAATCCATTTTTGACCACGAAACCAAACCAACTCCATTGTTCCTGTTGCATCTTGAAAAGTAGCTACTAACCTACTGCCTCTTTTTTGAGCAACCGATTTTATATTGGTAATTTTACCTACAACTTGCACTTCAGATGAGTTGGGTTGCAACTCTTTTATGGCATAAAATTGAGTTTTATCAATATACCTAAAAGGAAAAAAATTAAGCAAATCGTTACACGTTTTTACACCTAACTCTGTGTAAAAAAGTGCTGCTCTTTGAGCGCTAATTCCTGAAATATATGTGATGGGTTTGTTTAAAATCAACTTTAATAGTTATGAGATACAAAATTAATCATTTCATCCGAGATTGAAAATAATACATCCATAAAACCATATATAACCCATACAAGATTAAGGTAATACTTTTAATTAAAAAAACTCATTTTAAAAGCTATCTCCTCCACCTTCTGGCATACTTCCAGCTTGCGCTTTTTGCGGATTTAAAATTAAATAAGTTCCTAAAGCCGTTAAAGCAGCATATTTACCATAATTACCAATCTTTTTTATGGCTTCTTTTCTTGAGATTTCTTGAGATTTTTTTTCTTGTTTTTTCATCTTTATATCTTTTGAATTCTCGTTATTATTCTATGATTATTTTCTTTGTTTTGGTTCCTTGGTTTGTTTTTAAATGAACCAAATAAACACCTGTTATTAAGTTGGGTAATGGAATATCATTCACGCCTTTTGCTTCAAATTTTGTATTTAAAACTTGTTTTCCTAAAACATCTGATAAAATAATTTTTGAGACCCCATCATGAACTCCAACAATTCTTAAATTGGTTTCAGAGGTTTTATAAATACTTAAATTCTCTGATGTAAATTCATCATCAACAGATAATGCTTTAGAACTAGCATGTATGTAAAAGCGACCAATTCCTTTTAAAATAGTTGATGGTGTAAAACTATAATCTTCGTCGTTTAAATTCGTAAAAGTATTATTGTCTTTGTCCTCTAAATACACCTCAACTCCAGTTGGTAAGTTTAAAGTTTTCGCAGAAATTGTGATGTTTTTGTTTGCATCTGCATGAATTCCCACAGGAATAATTATTGTTTCTAAATCTTGATTTGGTAAACATTGTAAACCAAAATTGACTCCTTTGCTATCAGAAACTAAATGTGTAAAAATATCAAATGAGTTTGCATTGGCCGAAAATGTTCCTGCATCATAACCCAAATCTAAACCTATTGTTGTTGCTTCAAAATATTTAATTTGAGTGTTTTTTTTATTTTTCCCTTCAGAAATAAACAAATTAATTTCTGGGATTTTATTTATAGTTTTTGAGAAAATATTTCCTGTTTGATGTTCTTGCATCACTTCTGTAAAGTTGATGGTTGCTCCACCATCAATAGCATTCACAAAAAACCCTTGTCCTGGAGCAATATATTTTGCAATTCCTGTGGCTTGATTGTAAATATCATAAGATGCTGATGATGCATTCCATTGATAAACAGCTACTCTATCTGGATCTAATTTTGTTGCATTTGCCAATAGAAAATTATTGGTAGCATTGGCATCATTATTTAGAGCAATTGAAGAAGTAAATGGATTCCCAACTAAATTCCATTTGTTTCCAACTCCCCCACTATGATCAGTAATGATTATTGGAACATTTTCTGTATGCAAAGTTCCAGTAAAATTAACAGTACCTGCTGTGCTTCTTTTAATGGAATAACCTATTCCTTTTGTAAAAAAACCTGCAACATCAATATCATTTGCGCCAGTATTATCTGTATAATAATTATAACGATTTGTTGCCAAACTATTATCATATCTGGCTATTGCATATTTTACACCACTTCTTAAAACATCATTTTTAAAAACATTTATATTTTGTCCACTTACTGGTGATGAAACAAAATGCCAGCCTTGTGCATCTGTTGGATTTACAGAAGTTGATACATATCTTTGATACACCACATTTCCTATTCCTGTTTGGTTTCCTTCTAAAATTAAGGAACCATTATCTGTTGCATCAGAAAGAATTGTTATGGTTCCATTTTGAGTAACATTACCTTTAATAGTTAAAGTACCTGAAGTTCCAATTTGTAAAGTTGCTCCAGCATCAATTGTTAAATTATCTACTGTATTTAAACCAAAATTAATTACAGGGTCATTTGGTGTACCAGATGGGATTACTGTATTTAAATTTATTGTTGGTATACCACCTGACCAATTACTTGCTGTATGCCAAGTATTATCTGTTATTCCCAACCAAGTATTTGTAAACGATATTTCTACTGCTACTCTATTAGACGTTTCTTCTTCGATAATTCTTTTAATGTTTGTTGCAGAAGTTAGAGCATTAGAAACTAAAAAATTACCATCTGCCTCTAAAGCAATCCCGAAAGTACGTGCAGTATGACCTGTATTTGTAACAGTAGTAATTGTAGTACCATCTGCACTCATTCTTTTTACAACATTATTACCTGTATCTGCAATTAAGATATTACCATCTGGTTCTTGTACTAAATATCTTGGAAGACTAAATCCACTACCTAATGAAACTATATTAGAACCATCTGCATCCATTCTTTTTATAGATGTTCCATTACTTTCTGCTACCAAAATTTTACCATCTGCTTGTATAGCAACTCCAAATGGGCTACTAAATCCGCTTCCTAAAATTTCGAGACCAGAACCATCTGCATTCATTCTTTTAATAGCATTATTGCTTCTGTCTGCAACAACTATTTTACCATCTTCTTGGACTGCAACATCAGAAGGTCCATCAAAACCAGATCCAAGAACTGTTTTATTACTTCCATCTGTGTCAAATCTAACAATTTCATCACCACTTAAATCTGCTACAATAATTTTACCATCTAACAAAACTGCAATACCAAAAGGATTACTTAAACCAGTAGAAACTAAAGTTTCTAAACTAGAGCCATCTGCATTCATCCTTTTAATATCTCTATTATTTCCATCAACAACTAATATTTTCCCATCCGTTTGTACTTCAATGCCTCTTACTCCACCAAAACCACTTCCTAAAGAAGTTGCTGTTGTACCAATGTTTTGTTCTACATAATAAGTATTTGATGTTAACGCTGTGGTATTATTTAAAGCAGTTTCTCCTGAAACTGATGCAAACCAATTCGTTGAATAACCAGTGGTTGGTGTTGTAACTAAATCTGCAACTGTACCATTTGGTTTAATTTGAGTTGCATCGCTAATACGTTTAGCTGTAACCGCAACACGAGTTAGACTTTCTGCACCATCTATGGTTTGTGATGCATAATAAATTGTATTATCTGTTAATAAAGTTGACGTTGGTAAGACTACACCATCAGTTGCTGTTGCGTACCATTTTATGGCTGTTCCTGTTACTGTTAAATCTGCTAAAGTTTTATCATCTCCAGTAAAAATTTGATTACGTAATGCAATTGGTCTATCAATTATTGCAACTTCTACTGCTACTCTATTAGAGGTATAACTTTCTACTATTTTTTTTAAAGTGCTATTGTAAGCTTTATGTTCTGTAACAAGTAATGCTCCATTAGCATCGACTGCAATTCTTTTAACTGTAATAATCTGATTCGTAATCGTATCTACTCCTTCATTACGCGGAGCACCTATATCATAACTTCTAACTAAATTTTCATAATCATACTGAGGACCACTACCATCATCAGTCATATAATATTTTCCATTAGGTCCCACAGCTACTCCAATAAGATTACGAAACAGCCCAACATGCGCTGTAACCTCGCCAAGTGAACTAACTGTTCTTACTTGGTTATTATACATATCTGCATATAAAACATCTCCATTTGGCAGGCTTGCAACATCATTTACTTCTCTTAATTTATGTAGCGGTACAACATGTGTTAAATTTGTACCATCTGCATCCAGTCTTTGTAAACCTTTACTGTAACTTCCTATTAAAATTTTTCCATTAACTTCTACATCTATATCATTTATCCACCTATGATCACTAAGACTAGCCAAAAGAACTGCATTAGTACCGTCTGCATCCATTCTATAAATTTTATCACCATTTGCTGCCAATATTTTGCCATCTGCTTCTGCTGCTAAAGCTTGTATATCATTAAAAGATCTAAATAGTTGCTGGTTTGTACCATCAGGATTCATTATGTAAATTTTATCTCTGCTAGTCACTAAAATTTGACCATCTTTTTTTATAGCTATATCTTTTAAGTAATCTAAAAAACCACCAGCTAAAGTTGTTATGGTTGTAGGCGCTACTTGCTCTATATAATACGTACCTTGTACTGCTATTTCTGTTCCTGTTAAAGGTGTGCCTCCAGCAGGTGTTGTGTACCATTTTACAGTATTATTAGCACTTGGGTTTATTGTTAAATCTGCAACAGTTTTACCTAATACAAATGCTTTTTTAGTAGAACTAATGCGTTTTGCAGTTACAGCTAAACGAAAATTACTTTCTACACCTGCTACTGTTTGTGATGCATAATAAATAGTATTATCTGTTAATATAGTTGTTGGTGATAATAAAGTACCACCAAAAGAAGCTTCGTACCATTTTATGTTATCTCCCACAACACTTAAATCTGCAAGTGTTTTATCATCTCCAGTAAAAATTTGAGTTGGGTTTCCTGTTGGAAACATAGGAGCACCATTAACAATTACTGTTACTCCAAGTCTATTTGTTTTAACAATAGGTGTCCCTGAAAATTCTTGCTCCACAAAATAGGTTTGTGTTGTTAAAGGTTTTGTAATTTCTAAAGCAGTTGTGCTTGTAGCTGATGAGTACCAAGAAACTGTTGCACCTGTACTTGGTGTGCTTTGCAAATCGTTTACTGTTGGATAATCACCCCCTAAAAAAGTTTGACTTGATTCACTAATTTTGTGAACTGTTACTTCTAATCTATTTACACTTTCTATATCATTTACAGTTTGACTTGCATAATAGATTGTATTATCAATTAATAAAGTAGAAGATGGCAAAAGTGTGCCTAATGCTGTTGCATCGTACCATTTAATGTTTGTTCCAGAAACTGTTAAATCTGCTAGCGTTTTAGTATTACCTGGGTAAATTTGTTGCGAATTTCCTGTTGGTGAGTTAGGTAAAACAGTAATAAATTTATGAATTGAATCGTTACCAAAAGCGTTTGCGACTTCCAAAGAAATTGTATATCTACCAACGCCATTGTAAGAATGTGATGTGTTTTGTGCTATTGATGTATTCCCATCTCCAAAATCCCAAAGTCTACTAAATACTGCAGCCCCATTATCAATAGATGTATCCGTAAGATTAACAGTAAAAGGTGCTTCGCCTGTTGCGTTTGAATTAGAACCATTCATTGAAAAATTTGCTATGGGTGGTGTTTGCCCGAAAGAATTTATGGTAATGAATAGCGTAAAAAGTAATTTTAGTATATTTTTCATAATCATAGAATATTATTAATGCTAAAATACCACCATACGATTTCTTATGTAATACGTAGACCTACGTATCTATTTTTTGGAAATTTTCAAATAGCCATAATAACAGTGCATTTTGCGAAGACGGAATATTTAATTTTGCAATAATATTACTTCTATGTTTTTCTATAGTTCTGACAGAGCAATCACGTTTATCTGCTATTTGTGCTGATGAAAGTCCGTTTTTTATGAAGTTTAAAATTTCGATTTCTGATGTTGTGAAATCGATTCTTTCTTGAGGTGAATCCATTTAACAAAAATAGAACCTCGGATATAAATAGAATATACGTACACCTACGTATTGAATATTTCCGTATTTTTTTGCGCCCATAAAACTAGCGCGTTTTGTGAAGATTTTAATCCTAATTTATTGATGATATTGCTTCTATGTTTTTCTACAGTTCTTTTAGAAATAAATAAGGTTTCTGCAATTTCTGATGATGATAAGTTTTTTGCAATATGTTTTAGGATTTTTATTTCTGTAATTGTTAATTCCTGTTGCGCATTTGTTTGCGTATTTAACTGAATGTTATCTTTTAAGTTTTTACTGATATAAGTTTTACCTTTAACTACTGCTTTAATACAATTTTCTAATTCTTGAACATCATCATCTTTTAAAATATAACCATGTAAAGAATTGCCAATTTCTTTTATAATTGCTTCTTGTTTATGGAGTGTAAGAATAATTATTTTAACCTCTAACGCATTCTTCAAGCACAATTTAGCAACTTCTATTCCGTTTTGAATTGGCATATCAAAATCTAATATTGCTAATTTTGGTTGGTGTTTCATAATTGCATTATAAGCATCATTTCCATTGGTTGATATTGCTAAAATTTGATAACCTTTGCTTTTTAAAAATTGGGCATTACCTGCTAATAATAAAGGATGATCATCTGCTAAAACAATTGATATACTCATTTAACTACGAATTTTTAAGGTTATAATTGTTCCTTTATTCTGCTTGGATTCTATATTAAAAGGTGCATTTATATAAGTAGCTCTTTCTTTAAGGTTTATTAAACCAATACCTTCTAGATTTTGTTTTTCTGAAATATTAAACCCTTTTCCATTGTCTTTTATTTGAAATTGAATGTACTTTTCTTTTTTTACAACTGTTAAATTACAAGCAGTTGCTTCTGCATGTTTTTCTACATTAACAATACATTCTTGCACAATTCTAAAAATAAATAATTCTTTTTCTTTAGATAAAAGCCCAGAAATATCATCAATTTCATGAGAATAAAATACTGACGAACTTTTTTGAAATTCATCTATCATATTTTTTAAAGATTCATATAAACCTATTTTTTCAAATTGAAATGGATGTAAATTATGCGAAATAGTTCTAACCTCATCAATAGTTTCGTTAATCATTTTTAACTCTTGGTTATCGAGAATTTCTTTTTGCAAAACTGTGTTTTTTAAAATTAGCAAACGTTGCCCAATACTATCATGCAATTCTTTAGCAACTCTAGATCGCTCATTTTCTTGAGTATTTATAATTTTAGTTGCAAATTGCTCTTTTAATTTATATTTATTTTGTTCTTCTAAAAAATACCAAATCAGAATTCCAGAAACTCCAATACATAAAAGTAAATAAAACCAAATTGTTTTGTAAAAAAAAGCATCAACAAAAATGGATAATTGAATTGCATTACCAATTCTATTATTTACAGAATCTATGGCTTCAATTTCTAAATTATAGTTTCCTGCTGATAAATTTAACAATCTTAATTCTGATTTATTTTCTAAATCAATCCAAGAATTATCATTTAAACGATATCTATATTTAATTCTTTCAGAATCATAAATACCAAATAAACTAAACTGAAATTGCAAATTTTTACTCTCTGGAGGTATCGAAATTGATTTTAATTCACCTAATTTTTGTGGTGATCTCACTTCTACTACATTATTAATTTTTTTATCATAGTAACTTGTAAATGAAAACTTTAATGAAGCTTCAATTACTTTTTTAGAAATATCCTTTGGATCAAAATAATTTAAGCCTTGCAACGTGCCTACTAAAAAGTTTCCGTCTTTTGTTTTTAATGCACTGTACCTATTTGCTTCATAAAAACTTAAACCATCATTCATAGTAAATCTTGAAATCATTTGGTTCTTTTCATTCAAAGAAACAATTCCGTTAAAAGTATTTAACCAAATATTATTATTATTATCATCAAATAAAATAGTTGCGATACTCGCATTTAATTCGTCTTCATATAACAAGGTAAAGCTGTTATTATCAGGATTAAATTGATATAATTTACCAGAATGAGTTCCTAATAAAATACCAAGTTTAGGATGCTTTTTTATCGATAATAAAAAATTATCATTTCCTTGAATATAAGGTTTATATAATTTCATTTGATTATTCTCATAAACTACTAAACCTTCTGCACAGGCTAAATAAAAACGATTTTCAATTTTTAAAATTCCTTGAATATCGAAATTTTCTGTATCTGTTACAATGCTAGATTTCTTTGTTTTTTTATCAAATTTCAGAAGTTTAAACTTATATGTACCATAGTAAATAAAATCTTCATCTTCTATTAATGTAGCTGGTGGAAAATAAATTTCTTCATTAATTATTTTTGTTTTTTTTTCAACCCAGACAATTCCCTTCTCACTACTGCTCCAATAATAATTTGCATCTTCAAAAAAAGCTCTTCCTTGCAGCGCTATCTTTTCTTGGTTTTTATAAATTATACTAAACTTTTCTGCTTTTTTTGTATTTAGATTAATAGTGTACCAGCCTCTACTTGCTGTTGAAACCAAAATTTCTTCGGCACTTAATTGCAACATATTTCTAATACTTTCATTTTCCAAAAAAGTAGAAACAGTTGGTTTTTCGAGAGAATAGTGATAAAAAATACCGTTATTAGTTGCAAATAATTCTTTCGTTAAATTTCTAGACGCTAACTTAAATACATCCTTATTTTTTATAAAAATTGTTCTTTCTATGTTATCATCTTTGTTTTTAAAATTAAAAACTGAACCATTCTCATTAGCAATTTGCTCAATTAAATTCTCTTTTTCATCAACGTAAATCCAACTAGAATCAAAATTACTTCTCTTTTTTATTATTGAATTTTCTGCAACACTCCACTCTTTTGTTTTTGGATGATATTGATAAACTTCTTTAATTTCATTAAAAAGCACAAAAATTTTATTATCCCTTGTAAACCAACAATCAATAGTTAAAATTTTATTTTTAATACCTAAATCAGAAAATGTTACTTTTTTAATGAAATCTCCATTTTCTTTAAACATATAAATTCCCGATCTAAAATCGCTAATCATAAAATGGTTTTCTAACTCAATAAAGTTTGATAAATATGGGGAAGTTTTTCTATTATATTTAATAACAGCTTTAGTATTGAAGGGCGAAAATTCTAAATTATCAGTTAGTTTAAATATTTCAATGACATCTTTTTTATATATAAAAGCTAAAAAATAATCTTTATAAGAAAATAAATTTATGTCGTTATTTACAGGTAAATAAGGAAGTTTTACTTCTTTAAAGTCTAGAGTTTCGGGGTTTAAAATATATAATGCTAACGTGTTTTTCCAGTAAAAAATAACATAAAATTTACCATCTTGTCTTTTCTCAAGACTAATATCTATGGGTTTTCCTTCAGTAAAAATTGGTAATTTAACTGTATAGAACCTGTTACCGTCAAAACGTTGAATTATGGCTGATCTTCTATCGATCTCTTCGTTTACCAAATCTAAATTAGAGCCAGAAACCCAAAGCCAATCTAAATTATCGAACTCTAAACTGGTTGTTTTAAAAACTTTATATCCATTATTAGCATCATATTTTTTTAAAATTTCAATATTTTTATGGGCTGTATTATTTTGAGCCTTTAAATTGTATAGACAACAAAAGACGAAAAAGAAGAAGTAAAAGAAAACATATTTAGTTTTATAGCCCAAAAAAATAATTTAAAAGCTAAATATATTAAAGTTACCTGTAAAATCACTAATAATTTACAATCAAAATGCTGTATAAGCTTACTAGCACTAAAAAATAAATTTGGTGTACCTACTTTTTATCATAAAACATTTTGTACTTTTTTCTGATTTCAAAAAAGTATAATTCGCAAAATACTATAGATTGGTTTTGGATGTGTGTTTTATAGACATAAATATTAAAATGCTTAGTACTACTTTATAAAAGCCTTATCAAAATAAATATTTATTTTTTAATGACACCTAATTTAGCACTTTTTTAATACCCAACATTTCCCGAAAAATCGTCAATATTTCTTGTACCTTTGCAAACGATTATCAAATAATAAAATGAGATTACATAGAAACTTAACATTTGCTGTAATAGACAGTATTAGAGATATATTTAACGAAGGTGTTTACGCAGATAAGGCTGTAGAAAAAGCTTTAAAACGAGATAAACGTTGGGGAGCTAGAGACCGTAAATTCGTTGCAGAAACTATTTATGATATTGTTCGTTGGAACAGACTATATGCTGAAATTGCTGAAGTTAAAGCTCCTTATGATAGAGATAACATTTGGAGATTGTTCTCTGTTTGGTGTATTTTAAGAGGTATAAAGTTACCAGATTGGAACCAAGTTGGTGATGTACCAGAAAGACGTATTAAAGGTCGTTTTGCAGAATTATCAAAAACTAGAAAATACAGAGAATCTATTCCAGATTGGATGGACGAATTGTGTCTTGCTGAATTGGGAGAAGAAATCTGGACCAAAGAAATTGCTGCTTTAAACGAACAGGCTAAAGTTATTTTAAGAACAAATACCTTAAATATATCTAAAGAAATTCTTCAAAAGAAATTAAAAGCCGAAGATGTAAATACTGAGTTTGTACCAAATCATCCAGATGCTTTGGTTTTACCAGAAAGAGCAAACGTTTTTAAAACCGAAGCTTTTCATAATGGTTTTTTTGAAGTTCAAGATGCTTCATCTCAATTAGTTGCTGCTTATTTAGATGTAAAACCAGGAATGAAAGTAATAGATACTTGTGCTGGAGCTGGAGGAAAAACATTGCATTTATCTGCCTTAATGGAAAATAAAGGACAAATAATAGCCATGGATATTTACGAAAGTAAACTCCGTAAACTAAAAGTAAGAGCAAAAAGAAACAAAGCGCATAATATAGATATGCGTGTAATTGATTCTACAAAACCGATTAAAAAACTTTATGGTAAAGCAGATCGTGTTTTAATTGATGCTCCTTGTTCTGGTTTAGGTGTTATTCGTAGAAATCCAGATTCTAAATGGAAATTACAACCTGAATTTATAGATAATATTAAAAAAGTTCAGCAACAAGTTTTACAAGATTATTCTAAAATGGTAAAACCTGGAGGAAAAATGGTGTATGCAACTTGTTCTATATTGCCATCAGAAAATCAAAATCAAGTTAAAACTTTTTTAGAATCAGAATCAGGTAAAGATTTTACCTTTGTAAGTGATAAAAAAGTACTTGCTCATATTTCTGGATTTGATGGATTTTATATGGCTCTTTTAGAAAAGAAGTAAGTTTTACATTTTTATTGCTATTTGTAAAATTACAACCCTGAAAAAGAAATTGTTTTATGTTAAAAACAGTTTTATGATTAAAAAAATTACATTTTTACTAGTATTTGTTTGCTCAACATGTATGTATGCGCAACAAACATATTATAATGATGTCAATTTAAATTTAACAGGGATTACTTTAAAAGAAGAATTAGCGACTAAAATTATTAGTACACATACTCAATTTTTATTCTACGATCAAGTTTGGGGCGCAAGTAAAGCTACAGATGTTAATCCAAATAATAACCAAGAGGTTTTATTGATTTACGGATTTGAAAATGGTTCAGATGCAGATGTAACTAATGACAGAGAACGTGGAATTGATGATAATAGTGGAACTCCTGGAGACTGGAATAGAGAACATGTATTTTCTCAATCTTTAGGTGTCCCTCCTCTATCAGATGCTGGTCCAGGTTCAGATGCACACCATTTAAGAGCTGCTGATGCCCAAAGAAATTCATCAAGAAATAACAGAAAATTTACAATAGGTTCTGGGTTTTCTGGTATTCAGCAAAATGGAGGTTGGTATCCAGGAGATGAGTGGAAAGGAGATGTTGCAAGAATGATGATGTATATGTATGTTAGATATAACAACAGATGTTTACCATCAAATATTGGAACTGGAGACAACTCTTCTACTCCAGATGATATGATTGATTTGTTTTTACAATGGAATGTAGAAGATCCTGTGTCAGATTTTGAAAAACAACGAAACACCTATCATGAAAATACAGCAAATCAAAATGCGCAAGGAAATAGAAACCCTTTTATAGACAACCCTATTTTAGCAACTAGAATTTGGGGAGGTAGCAAAGCAGAAGATTCTTGGGGAATTTATACTAGTAATGATACACAAGCACCTTCTACTCCAACTAATTTAGTAGCATCAAATAACACAACATTTTCTATTGATTTATCTTGGACAGCAGCAACAGATAATGTAGCCGTTTCAAGTTATGATGTTTTTGTAAATGGTAATTTATTTACTAATACAACCAACACATCTTTAGCAATTAATCAATTAAATTCTGATACAAATTATAATTTTACAGTTCTAGCAAAAGATATTGTTAATAATATTTCATCAGAAAGTGTTGCTTTAAGTTCATCAACCTTAAAAGATACAGAACCACCAAGTATCCCTACAAATATTGTAATCAGTAATGAAACCACCACTTCTTTTGTAGTTTCTTGGGATGCATCAACAGATAATACAGCAGTTACAGTATATAATGTTTTTTTTAATGATACCAAAATAGCTACTGTATCAGAAACCATGTATACTATTACTAATTTATCAACAGCTACGTCTTATTCAGTGCAAATTTCAGCAAAAGATAAAGCTGATAATGTGTCTGATTTAAGTGATTCAATAACTGCAACAACCAATAATAATAGTACTAATTCTACAGAAATTTTCTTTTCAGAATATTTAGAAGGTTCTTCAAACAACAAAGCTTTAGAGTTGGTTAATTTAACAGATGCTGACATCGATTTAAGTCCATATAGCATAAAAAGACAAAGTAATGGAGGTTTAAATGGGGCAGATTGGCAATATAATTTACCTTTAACAGGAAAAGTAATAAAATCTCAAGATGTTTTTGTCATTGTAAATGAAGCAGCAGGTGAGCATCCAGCTAGTAAATCTCAAAAAGGAATAAATGCTGGTAATTTTTTAATTTCAATTGCAGATTCTATTCGAGTTCATAATGGAGACACCAATTTTGGTGCGCCACTAAATTTTAATGGAGATGACCCTATTGGTTTATTTAAAAATAATATTTTAATTGATATTATTGGAACCTATAACAGTGGACAAATAGAGTTTGGAACGGATAAAACTTTAAGAAGAAAAAAAAATATTACACAACCTAACATCAATTTCAACCTAACAAACGAATGGGATGTTTTTGATAAAGACAATGCAGATAATTTTGGGCTACACAGTGCAATTGTACTTTCAGCTAATTCTTTTTCGAAAGGTAATATTCAATTTTATCCCAATCCTGTAAGAGATGTTTTAAACATTACCAATACAACAAATAGTAAAATAAAAAATATAACCATTTATAATTTGTTAGGAGAAAAAGTTTTTTACAAATCAAATCCTACTCATAATATTAACGTTAAGAAAATATCAAAAGGAATCTATATGCTTACTTTTGAAATTGAAAATAAAATATATAAATCAAAATTAATTAAATATTAGAATATGAAGAAAACATTACTTTTAGCATTTACTATGCTCTCATTTACTTTCTTTGCGCAACAAAGTTATTATAATGATGTAGACTTAACGCTTTCTGGCACACAACTTAAAGAGGCTTTAGCAATCAAAACAATTGCTGCTCATACTCATTTTTTGGAATACACTAGTAGTGGACCTGATGTTTGGGATGCTACCAATGCAACCGATAAAAATGTTGATATTTTAGGTCATGTCGTTTTATTTTATGGTTGGGAAGATGGATCTGATAATGATGATACGAACGATTATTCTAGAGATAATAGAAGTCAAGATATTGGTAATGGAGATTCTTTTGTTTGGAACAGAGAACATGTTTTCCCAAAATCATTGGCAAATCCAGTTTTAGATACTGATGTTCCTGGACCAGCAACAGATGCTCATCATTTAAGAGCTGCAGACAGAACACGTAATTCAACTAGAAATAATAGAAAATACGGAAGAGGTTCTGGAACTTCAAACTTTTCTAATGTAGATTTTCATAATGGTTTAGATGGTCCAAATACTGCAGCTTGGTATCCAGGAGACGAATGGAAAGGAGATGCTGCAAGAATGATTATGTACATGTATTTAAGATATGGAGAGGTTTGTTTACCAACTGCTGTTGGTGTTGGTAGCAAGAAATTTACGGAAGATGAAATGATTGATCTTTTCTTACAGTGGAATTCAGAGGATCCTGTTTCTGAAATAGAAATTGCTAGAAACACGTATCATGCAGATATTACTAACAGTGCTGCTCAAGGAAATAGAAATCCGTTTATAGATAATCCTTATTTAGCAACAAGAATTTGGGGAGGGAACTCTGCAGATGATACTTGGGGAATTTATAAAAGTACAGATACACAAGCACCTACAACTCCAATAAATGTTACTTTAAGCAACATTTCTTTAAATTCTATTGATGTTTCTTGGGATGCTTCAACAGATAATATTGGTGTAACAGGTTATAATGTATTAGTAAATGGTGTTTTACAAGAACAGACAACTAGTACTAACATATCAGTAGCAAATTTAGAAACGAACACAACCTATACATTTTCGGTTGTTGCTAAAGATTTGATTAATAATATGTCTGCTGAAAGTGCTGACGTAAATGGTACAACTTTAAGAGACCTAATTGCGCCAACTACACCTACAGATGTAACTGTTAGCAATGAAACAGATTCTTCGTTTAAAGTTTCTTGGACTGCTTCTACAGATAACAATGCAGTTGCAAATTATGATATATATGTAGATAACACTTTAAATGGAACAACTTCAGATGTTTTTTATACTGTAAGTGGCTTAACTGCATCAACAAATTATTCTGTACAAATTTTAGCAAAAGATTCTGATAATAACGAATCAGATAAAACAGTAGCAATCTCTGCAATAACAACAGCAGGAACTTTTAATGGGGTTTCAGAATTGTTTATTTCTGAATATACAGAACCTGCTCCAAGTACTGGGAATCAGAAAGCAATTGAAATTGTAAACCTTACTGGTGGTACCATAAATTTATCAGCATATTCTATTCAAAAACAATCTAATGGAGGTTCTTGGGTAGATGATTATCCTTTAGGAAATGTAGATATTATTCCTGGAGACGTATTTGTTATTGTACATGCAGATGTAATTGATCAAACCCTATTAGATGAACGTGATTTATTTGGCCCACCAAATATAGATACTACTCCATATGGGTTTGGATCTCCTATGAATTTTAATGGAAACGATCCAGTAGGTTTATATAAAAATGGTGTCTTGATAGATATTATTGGTGAAGAAGGTAATTCAAGAGACCATATTCACAATAAAACTTGGAGAAGAAAAGCAACTATTTCAGCTCCAAATACAACGTTTACTGAAAGTGAATGGGAAATTTTACCTTCAGAAACTTTTGATAATTTTGGAAGCCATACCTCTACTTTAAGTACAGCAGATACTTTTTTAAATACTTTTAAAATGTATCCAAATCCTACTAATGGGAATAAGGTGTATTTTAATTTATCAGAAAATGCTAAAATTCAAATTTACAATGTTTTAGGAAAACAAGTTTTGAACACAAAACTATCTAAAGATGATAATACTATAAATATAAATACTTTATCAAAAGGAGTTTATATGGTTAAAATTACAACTGGTAAACAAGCAACTTTAAAGAAGTTAATAAAAAACTAAAACAATTACCCTTTAACAAAAAACGATTCATTTTAATGGATCGTTTTTTAAATTATTATAATCATGAAAAAAAATCTACTTCTATTATTACTTTTTTTAACGACAATAATTTCTGCCCAAGAGCCTTATTATACTGGACTTGACTTGGCAAAATCTGGTCTTGAATTAAAAGAAGAATTAGCGACAAAAACGATTGCTGCTCATACAAATATTCTATCTTATGGTTGGGATGCTCTAAAAGCAACAGATGTAAATCCAGAAAACAGTTCTGAAGTGCTATTAATATATGGATATTCAGCAAGTGGAACAACAGCAAGAACAAGAGGAATTAACCAAAATGGAGGAGGCTCTAGCGACTGGAACAGAGAGCATACTTATGCAAAATCTTTAGGAAATCCTAATTTAGGTACATCTGGTCCTGGTGCAGATGCTCATCATTTACGTCCTTCAGATGTTGGTTTTAATGGTCAAAGAGGAAGTCTTAAATTTGCAGATGGTTCTGGAAATGCTGGTAGTGTTTCTGGTGGCTGGTTTCCAGGAGATGAATGGAAAGGAGATATTGCTAGAATGATGATGTACATGTATATTCGTTATGGAAACCAATGTAAACCTACTGGTGTTGGTATTGGGAGCAGTGCTTCTACTCCAGATGATATGATCAATTTATTCTTAGAATGGAATGTAGAAGATCCTGTTTCAGATTTCGAAAGACAAAGAAACACCTATCATGATTCAAATGAGACTTACGCACAAGGAAATAGAAATCCTTTTATAGATAATGCATATTTAGCAACAAGAATTTGGGGTGGAGAAAATGCAATAGATTCTTGGGGACTTTACATCACAGCAGATGATGAAGCTCCAAGTGTACCAACAGATATTGCTTTAAGTAATATTACAACAGCAAGCATAGATGTAAATTGGTCAGCTTCTTCAGATAATGAAGCAGTTACTAAATATGAAGTTTTTGTAAATGGAAATTTGAATGGAAACACATCTACAACAAATTATTCAATTACAAACTTAAATCCTAATACAACTTATAGCATTACAGTATTAGCAAAAGATATTGCAAATAATAAATCTGCACAGTCAACTGCTGTAAATGGAACTACTTTAACAGATTTGGAAGCTCCATCTGTACCTACAAATATTACAATTACAAATCAAGCAGGAACCAGTTTTAGAGTAAACTGGACAGCTTCAACAGATAATTCAGGAGTAGCTAGTTATGATGTTTTTGTGGATGATATTTTTAACGGAAACTCAACCAGTACAAGCTATACTGTTACAGATTTAACAATTTCTACAACCTATAGTATTACAATATTAGCAAAAGACGCAGCTAACAATAATTCTGCAAAATCTACTGCTGTAAATGCAACTACTACAGATGGTACAAGTAATGTCTCTGAATTGTTTTTTTCTGAGTATGTTGAAGGTAGTAGCTATAATAAAGCATTAGAAATCGTAAATTTAACAAGTAATAATGTCGATTTAAGTCCTTATACTATCAAAAGACAATCTGGTGGAAATTGGGAAACCCCACTACAATTAATAGGCACAATTTTTGTAAACGATGTATATGTTATTATAAATTCAGATACCGAAAATGCAGATTTAATTCGTGAACAAGATTTAGCTGTTGCCAACGCTACTCCTATGACTTTTAATGGTGATGATAGAGTTGGTTTATTTAAAAATGATGTTTTAATCGATATTATTGGAGATTTAAATGGCACTGATGTTTTTGCTCTAGATATTACTTTAAGAAGAAATTCTAATATTACAGAACCAACTACAGATTATAATGAACGAAGAGATTGGACTTATTATGAAAAAGATATAACTAGCGATATTGGAAATTTTAATGGTACTTTAAGTGTTTCAAACAATAATATATTAGATACTTTTAAAATGTATCCAAATCCTACAAACGGAAATTTTGTAAACATTGAAACAGTTTCAGATACAGAGGTTATCATTTACAATGCTTTAGGAAAAGTTGTAAAAACAACTAGAATAACTTCAGACAAAAATAGCATTGATATTTCTAAATTATCTAAAGGAGTATATTTTGTAAAGTTAGAAGCTAACAAAAAATCAATCACTCAAAAATTGATCAGAAATTAATCGAATTTTCTAAAAATATTTTAAA
This sequence comes from uncultured Polaribacter sp., assembly GCA_963977615.1. Taxonomy (GTDB): domain Bacteria; phylum Bacteroidota; class Bacteroidia; order Flavobacteriales; family Flavobacteriaceae; genus Polaribacter. The sequence goes on from CAXBPL010000007.1 coordinate 41,287, forward strand.
AAAGACTGTCTTTATAGATGGTCTTTTTTTTGGGTTGATAAACAAATGAATAACTAATATATTTCAACTAAATTAATTATTAGTATTCAATTGAAAAAAAGTAAATTTGCATTTTTCAATCATATACCAAAACACTTATAATGATTCATTTTTTCGGAGATATAAATAGTAAAATATTTGCTGTTCAAACAACTAAGAAATTAGCTAAAACTACAATTGATAAATTGACTTGGCTATTTGCTAATCAACCAAAAATAGAAGAATTATCTATTGATGCCACTCTTGTTGGGCCAAGAGCTGCAATGATTACTCCTTGGAGTACAAATGCTGTAGAAATTACCCAAAATATGGGCATCAAAGACATCATTAGGATTGAAGAGTTTAAAGTTGTTTCTGAAGATTTTACGGATTTTGATCCAATGATTTCTGAAAAGTATAAAAGTTTACATCAAGATTCTTTTTTAATCGATATAAAACCAGAAGCCGTTTTAAATATTGATGACATTGCTGAATATAACAATCAAGAAGGATTGTCTTTAAGTGATGAAGAAGTAGCATACTTAGAAAGTGTTGCTACTAAAATAGGAAGAAAATTAACAGATTCTGAAGTATTTGGTTTTAGCCAAGTAAACTCAGAACACTGTAGACATAAAATTTTCAACGGAACTTTTGTAATTGATGGTGAAGAAATGCCAACATCATTATTTAAGTTGATCAAAGAAACTGCAAAACAATTTCCTAACGATATTATATCAGCATATAAAGATAATGTGGCTTTTATAAAAGGTCCAAAAGTGGAACAGTTTGCACCAAAAACAGCAGACAAACCAGATTTTTATCAAACTAAAGAATTTGAATCTGTTATCTCTTTGAAAGCAGAAACACATAATTTCCCAACAACTGTAGAGCCTTTTAATGGAGCTGCAACTGGTTCTGGAGGAGAAATTAGAGACAGATTGGCTGGAGGAAAAGGTTCTTTACCTTTAGCAGGAACAGCTGTTTACATGACTTCTTATTCAAGATTAGAAGCTTCTATCGATTCTGTTAAAAACACAAGATATTGGGAAAACAAATTTGAAGCTAGAGATTGGTTATACCAAACTCCAATGGATATTTTAATAAAAGCTTCTAATGGAGCATCCGATTTTGGAAATAAATTTGGTCAACCTCTAATTACAGGTTCTGTATTAACTTTTGAACACGAAGAAAATTCTTCTGTGAGTGATTCTCCTGCAAGAAAACTTGGTTTCGATAAAGTAATTATGCAAGCTGGAGGAATTGGGTATGGAAAAGCAGATCAAGCTTTAAAAGACACGCCTAAAGAAGGTGATAAAATTGTAATTCTTGGTGGTGAAAACTACAGAATTGGAATGGGTGGAGCTGCAGTATCCTCTGCAGATACAGGAGAGTTTGCATCTGGCATTGAATTAAATGCTGTGCAAAGATCTAACCCAGAAATGCAAAAACGTGCTGCAAACGCAGTTCGTGGAATGGTGGAAAGTGATGAGAATTTTATTGTTTCTATTCACGATCATGGAGCTGGAGGACATTTAAATTGTTTATCAGAATTAGTAGAAGATACAGGTGGAAAAATCGACTTAGATAAATTACCTGTTGGTGACCCAACTTTATCAGCCAAAGAAATTATTGGTAACGAATCTCAAGAAAGAATGGGATTAGTGATTGCTGAAAAACATCTAGAAACTTTACATAAAATTGCAGATAGAGAACGTTCTCCTATTTATGATGTTGGTGAAGTTACGAATGACAACAGATTTACTTTCGAATCAAAATCAACAGGAGAAAAACCTATGGATTTAGCTTTAGAAGATATGTTTGGTTCGTCTCCAAAAACGGTTTTGACAGATAAAACAGTTATCAGAAATTATAAAAATTCAAGATATAAAATTAAGAATTTTCAAGTCTATTTAGAGCAAGTTTTACAGTTAGAAGCTGTTGCTTGTAAAGATTGGTTAACAAACAAAGTAGATAGATGTGTGGGTGGTAAAGTTGCCAAACAACAATGTGTTGGTCCTTTGCAAATTCCATTGAATAATGTTGGAGTAATGGCTTTGGATTATAATGGAAAAGAAGGTGTTGCTACTTCAATTGGGCACTCCCCTATTTCTGGATTAATTGATCCTGCTGCTGGAAGTAGAAATGCAATTACAGAATCTTTAACCAATATTATTTGGGCTCCTTTAAAGGATAATTTAGATTCAATTTCATTGTCAGCAAACTGGATGTGGCCTTGTAAAAACGAAGGTGAAGACGCTCGTTTATACAAAGCTGTAAAAGCGGTTTCAGAATTTTCTATAGATTTAGGAATTAACGTTCCAACAGGAAAAGATTCTTTATCAATGAAGCAAAAATATGCTGATGGTGAAGTAATTGCTCCAGGAACTGTTATTATTTCTGCTGCAGGAAACTGTAATGAAATAAGTAAAGTAGTTGAGCCACTTTTAAAAGTTGACGGAGGAAATATCTATTACATTAATATTTCTCAAGATGAATTTAAATTAGGAGGAAGTTCTTTTTACCAAGTTTTAAATACGATTGGAAATGAAGCTCCAGACGTTAAAAATTCGGCTTTTGTAAAGAATACGTTTAATACAATTCAAGAGTTAATTAAAGGTGATAAAATTTCTGCTGGGCATGATGTTGCTTCTGGAGGTTTAATAACTACTTTATTAGAAATGTGTTTTGCTGATGTAAATTTAGGAGCCAATTTTAATATTTCTGCTTTAAATGAAGAAGATTCTATTAAAGTTTTATTCTCAGAAAATTCAGGAATTGTTTTTCAAGCAGATGCTTCTGTAGAAACAATTTTATCAGAAAATAACATTGAGTTTTTCAATATAGGTACTGCAAACAATTCAGGAACTGTAAATATTAAAAATAGTGAAGAAAATTTCACATTTAATGTTGCTGAACTAAGAGATGTTTGGTACAAAACTTCTTATTTGTTAGATGACAAACAAACATCAAATGGTTTGGCTAAAAACAGATTTGATAATTATAAAAATCAACCTCTACAATATACTTTTCCAAAGAATTTTACAGGAAAACTTCCTGTCACTTCGAGCGCAGTCGAGAAGCCAAAAGCGGCAATAATTCGCGAAAAAGGTTCGAATTCTGAACGTGAAATGGCAAATGCAATGTATTTAGCTGGTTTTGATGTGAAAGATGTACACATGACAGATTTAATTTCTGGTCGTGAAACTTTAGAAGATATTCAGTTTATTGGTGCTGTTGGAGGTTTCTCTAATTCAGATGTTTTAGGTTCTGCTAAAGGTTGGGCTGGAGCATTTTTATACAATGCAAAAGCAAAGAAAGCTTTAAAGAACTTCTTTGAAAGAGAAGATACTTTATCAGTTGGTATTTGTAATGGAGCACAATTATGGATGGAATTAGATTTGATAAATCCTGATCATAAAGTACATGGTAAATTAGTTCATAACGATTCTCAGAAACATGAAAGTTCTTTTACTTCTGTAAAAATTCAAGAAAATGATTCTGTAATGTTATCTAGTTTAGCAGGAACAGAATTAGGAGTTTGGATTTCTCATGGAGAAGGTAAATTCAACTTACCAGAAGCTGAAGAAAACTATAATATTGTTGCAAAATACGGTTATGAAGGATACCCAAATAACCCAAATGGTTCTGATTTTAACACAGCAATGATGTGTGACAAATCTGGACGACATTTAGTTACAATGCCACATATTGAGCGTTCTACTTTTCAATGGAATTGGGCAAATTACCCAACAAACAGAAAAGATGAAGTTACGCCTTGGTTAGAAGCTTTTGTAAATGCTAAAAACTGGATTGAAAACAATTAAAAGAACGAGATATATAAAACTTAAAAGAAGCTATTCAAATTGGATAGCTTCTTTTTTTTTACTTAAAAATGATTACGATTTTATAGATTTAGAAATATAGAAAGTAAAATGAACAAAAGTGAACATTCAAATCATTTTAAAATATAAATCTTTTTTAAACTTAAAATTACGATACTTTTACGATTCTAAAATTAATAATGTTATCAATGAAAACGACATCCTATATCAATTTATTAGTGTTTTTTCTAATAACCCAATTTAGTTATTCTCAATTAAAGACTGTAAAAGATAAAACCACATATCCATTTTGGATACAGGTTCCTGAAGGAAAAGCAGATATAAATCAACCATTATTAATATTCTTACATGGTAAAAGCCTTTCTGGAACCGATTTAAACCTTGTAAAACGTTATGGAGTTTTAAGAGCTATGGAGAAAGGCAGAGAAATACCAGGTATAGTTGTAGCTCCTCAACTAGCAAAAGGTAGTTGGAATCCTGATAAATTACTGGAATTAATTGAATATTTACAACTAAATTATTGTGTAGATGCAAAACGAATTTACATATGTGGCATGAGTTTAGGCGCTTATGGGACTTTACATTTTGCAGGAAAGTACCCCAATAAATTAACAGCAGCTGTTGCTATTTGTGGAGGTGGAAAAGTAAAAGACAGTTGTAATTTATCGACTATTCCTCTATGGATTCAACATGGAGATCTTGATAAGATTGTACCAATCAAAGAATCACAAAAAATGTATGATGCTATTAAAAAATGCGAACCCAATGCAGATGTTACATTTACAACTATAAAAGGCGCTAATCATAGCCAAGTAGAACGTTTATTTCATGAAGATGCTATGTATGATTGGTTATTTAGCCAAGTAAAACAACCTGTACTTTATGACCACACAAAGGAATAAATTTACTTACGATATTATTTGAAAATTATTAAAAGACTCTCCTGCTTAAGTTTAAGAACATGAAAAGTTTTAATTGTTTAAGTAAATTTGAACGATTTACTTATTATGTATGATCATTATATTAAATCGCATTTTTCAAAAGATTTTGAACTATTCTTAAAACAAAACCCAAAAGATTACTTTAAAAGAGAACATCATTTATTAAAAAATGAATTTAATAATTAATTTTTTGACTATTTATCGTTTTAAATTGTAATAAAATGTTAAATTTACAATAATTATTTATTTATAGTTTTGGGGGAAACTTTATTTAATAATTTTAGAGTACTAATTTTTATAATTAGTACTCTTTCTTTTTACAATACATTCTACAGCTATCATACTATCATAAATAAAACGTCTACTCCAAATTTCTCTCTCCTCTTTTATTCCTTTTTTTAATACTTGAAGAAATTAATGCTTAACAATTAGAATATAACTCTATAGATAAAAGTGTTAAAAATATATTTTTAAAGTTTTTTTTATAAAAAAAATAAAAAATTTTAAACTAAAAAACAAATGAACACAAAGTACTTATTACCAATAAATTAAACCACTAAAAAAGGTGTTAATTTAATTATTTTCATCTATAAAACGTCCTTATTTTCCCTTTAACATAATTTTAATAAAACCAACCTTTAAAATTTCTCGTATATAATTTTGAACACAATAATTATAAACTAAATCAAATTAAAATTATGAAAATCAATTTAAAATTACTTGGAGGAATGCTTTTTATGCTTCCTTTAACAATGGCAGCTCAAAGTCCTATTAGCGGATTTATGAAAGCAAAAGGAGAAGGTAGTATAACAGTTACACAATCTAGAGAAGATTATAGTGATGTTTTTTTAGTACCTAACAAAGTAAATTCAGTTCCTGTTTTTAACAAGGTAACTACTAAAAGTGTTTCATTGTATGCAGAATATGGTTTTTCTGACCGTTTAAACTTTGTAGTAAGTTTACCTTACATACAAACTACTGGTGAAGCAACTCCTGCTACTTTAGCAAACAATGGCTTCGAAAATGAAAGAAGTGGATTTCAAGATGTAAGCATTTATGGTAAGTACAAAATTAAATCTTACGAAGTGATGAATGGTAACTTAGACATCATTGGTGCTTTAGGTGTAGAAACTCCTTTAGGAAATTATGATGTAGATGAAGGTTTACAATCAATTATTGCAATTGGTAATCGTTCAACAGATATTACTGGTCTTGCAATTGCTAATTATAAACATAATTCAGGAATTTTTGCTATTGGTCAAGTAGGATATAGCTTAAGAAGTAACGAAGTACCAAATGCGCTTATTAGTGAGTTAAAATTAGGGTATGCAGCTTCTGTTATATATGGAGATATTTTTATCGCAAACCAATTATCTAGTTCTGATGGTGTAGATATTTTAGGACAAGGTTTTACAGGATTTTTCCCTGCAACTCGTGTAAACTACACAAGAATTGGAGCAAATATGTTTGTACCAATTGTAAAAGGATTTGGCTTAACAGCAGGAATAAACACGTATATAGAAGGACGTAATTTAGGAGATTCTACAGGAGCATATAGTGGAATTTCTTACTCATTTTAATCAACATAAAACTAAAACAAATAATCATGAAAAATATATATAAAAAATTCGGAATTGGACTAACACTATGTAGTGTTCTATTAACAGCCACCTCTTGTGAAAATAGTTCTTCTTACGAAGATGAATTACCATCAATAGCAAATATTGCAGTATCAAATGACGCATTTTCTACTTTAGAAGCTGCTGCCATTAATGGTGGAGTTGCAGGAGTTTTAAGTAATAGCAACCCAAATGATGCATCTGGAGATTACACAGTATTCGCGCCAAATAATAGTGCTTTTGCACGTTTAGGTTTAGATGAATCTACTTTAGGTGTTTTACAAACTCCTTTTTTAACAAATACTTTATTATACCACGTTTCTAACGGAAATTTACCAAGTTCTGCAATTGCTGCAAATGGAACTTCTGCATCTGCCTTAGGTGGATTAACAAGAAGATTTGTAAGTAGAGATGGATCACTTTTTATCAATGGTTCTAAAATTATTGCTACAGATATTACAGCAGAAAACGGAACTGTACATGTTATCGATAAAGTAATGATTGCAACTGGTGGAAATGTTGTAGAATCTGCAATTGCATTGCAATCTGCTTCAGTATTTAAAAATCCTGAATTAAGTTATTTAGTTGAAGCTGTTGTATATGCAGAATTAGCGGAAGCTTTAAGTAATCCAGCTGCAAAATTTACTGTATTTGCTCCTAATGATCAAGCTTTTATCAATTTAGGAACAGCTTTAGGGTTAACTTTTGATGAGCCTGCTGATGTTAGAATGATTGATAAAGATTTATTAACTGCAGTTTTATTAAACCACGTATTTGCAGAAACAAGCAAAGATAGCTTTACTTCTGAATTAAATGCGGGTTCTTATGATGCTTTAGGAAGTGATACTATTACTTTAGGAACTTACAATAATGGTGTTTTAACTGTTCGTGGTTCAGGAAATACATCTCCTGCAAACATGGTAATTCCAGATGTGCAAACTACAAATGGTATTGTACACGTAATTGACCAAGTATTGTTACCTCTATAATAGATTATTTTTTAATAATCTTTAAGAGCAGCTGTTTCAAACAGTTGCTCTTTTTTTTATTAAATTTCATCAATTTGGAGAAATAAAAAAATCCACAGAAAAAGATATTTTCTATGGATTTATATTTTGTTTGATAAGTATTTTATTAATACAAGCTAAAATAATCTTTATCCATTTTTTCACCAACTAAAGATAAATCATCTACTAATTTTTCGATACAAACCTTTAAATCTCCTTGCACATCTTCAATCGTTTTATATTGATGATCGTACTTTAATTTACCGATTAAAAATGCTGCAGAATCTTTATGTGGTATTTCATCTTTTGATAAATAACCAATGTAATAATGGATGCTATTTAAAGAATTCATTATAGAACGTGGACAAGCAGGATTTAGAATTAAAAAATCTAAAACAGTATTGCTGGAAGGTACTTTTCTATAATATCTACGCATCATATCATAACTTTCTACACATTTTAACAAGGTAGTCCATTCATAACTTGTGGTTACAGAAACATCCGATTTAGCTTTCTCAACTAAAGCATCATTATATTTAGAGTTCACAATACGAATTACTTGATTTGCTCTTTCAATATAAATACCTAACATAATTATGGCATATACTTCATCATGCAATAATGTTCCTCTAATTTTTGTTCTTAACGAGGCAACATTTGCAGTAATCATAGTTGTAAAATCAAACAAACCATTTTTTACAAAAACATCTTTGTTATAATTTTTTACAACTCTATTTAAGGTGTTTATAGATTCATATAATTCAGATGAAATTAAATCTCTGGCACCATTTGCATTTTGTTGTGCATTTTGAATTGATGATAATATGGAGAATTGTTTATCTGGATTTAAACCAATATCATACAATACCTTTTGTTCATCTAATTCTTTAACATCTTTTATTTCCTCTTCATCTGCAACAAAAAGCATAGAACGTAATACAAATTGTCTTGATTGAGATAACTCGTTTGGAGCATCTAATGAAGAAAAATAATTCACATTCATATATCTTGCTATATGCTCTGAACGCTCTATATAACGTCCCATCCAAAATAAATTATTGGCTACTCTTGCTAACATAAAATTGTTTTATTTTTTTAATACCCAAGTATCTTTAGATCCTCCTCCTTGAGATGAATTCACAATTAAATTCCCTCTTTTTAATGCAACTCTTGTTAAACCGCCTTTTAATACAAAATCTTTGTCTTTACCTAATAAAGTAAAAGTTCTTAAGTCTACATGCCTTGGTTCAAAAGAGTTTTCATCTTCTATATAAGTAGCGTGTGTAGAAAGAGACATAATTGGCTGTGCAATATATTTTCTTGGGCTTGCTTTTATTGTTTCTTTTACTTTTTCTATTTCTTCTTTGGTTAATTTATTTCCGATAGAAATTCCATATCCTCCAGATTCATCTACTGGTTTTACCACCAATTTATCTACATTTTCTAAAACGTATTTTAATTCGTCTGGTCTGCTACAATGATAGGTATGTACATTATTTAAAATTGGCTCTTCATCTAAATAATATTTTATAATTTGTGGCATGTAGGTGTAAATTGCTTTATCATCTGCAACTCCAGTTCCTGGTGCATTTACCAAGCAAACTTTACCTTTCATATAAGATTTAAACAAACCTGGAACACCTAGTAAAGAATCTTTATTAAATTCTAAAGGGTCTATAAATAAATCGTCTACTCTTCTATATATAACATCAACTCTTACCAAACCTCTAATGGTTTTCATGTAAACAAAATCGTTTTCTATAAACAAATCTCTACCTTCAACCAGTTCTACTCCCATCTGTTTTGCTAAAAAAGAGTGCTCATAATAAGCTGAGTTGTAAACACCTGGTGTTAAAACCACACATTTAGGAATGTCTACTCCTTTTGGCTTAACAGATTCTATAATTTCCAACAAGTTTTGCCCATAATCAGAAACATTATAAGATTGATAATGATTAAAAACCCCAAATAAAGTTCTTTTTAATGCAGCTCTATTACCAACAACGTAGCTTACTCCAGAAGGACACCTAATATTGTCCTCTAAAACATAATGATTACCATCTGAATGTTTTATTAAATCTGTGCCAGAAACGTGGTTATAAATTCCTCCAGGAGGATTAAATCCTTTCATCTGCTTTAAAAAATTAACAGAAGAATTTATTAAATCTATTGGAACAATTTTATCTTTTATTATTTTTTGATCATGATATAAATCCCATAAAAAAAGGTTCAAAGCTTTGCTCCTTTGTAAAGCGCCTTTTTCTATTTTTTGCCATTCTTCATGACCAATTATTCTTGGAAACAAATCAAAAGGAAAAATCTTTTCTTTCGTTTCTTTATCTCCATAAACTTGAAATGTAATTCCTTGATTAAAAAACGCATCTTTTGCTTTATCATTTAGATTTGCAAAATCGTCTACAGAATACTCACTAAATAAATTAAAGAGTGTTTCATAAACCTCTCTTACTTCATTATTGTCTGTAAAAATTTCATCATAAAACTTGGAATCATATTTATACGATGAAAAAATTGGTAAACTAGTTGGTGCTTTCAAATTATGTGCTTTTTCTGTAAATTTAATAAAATAAATTATAAATAATACACTAAATTAATGATTAAAATTAAATTATTTTTATCAAAATGATAAAATGACTAAATTTATTACATCAAAACTAAATTTTCATTAAAATATCAATAATCAGCAATAAGTTAAATTTATTTTGTGATATTTGTATGTTAAATTGTATCTGTTTCTTTATTTTAACAGAAGCTTAAATCTAAATTACTAAAAGACGTATTTATGGCATTAAAAATTGTAATATCACACAAAACTAAATATAAATACGATCGTTCTGTAAAGCTTTCACCACATATTTTCAGGTTAAGACCTGCACCTCATAGTAGAACTCCAATAGAATCTTATTCATTAAAAATAAAGCCAGAAAATCATTTTTTTAACTGGCAACAAGATCCTTTTGGTAATTATTTGGCACGCGTCGTTTTTCCTGATAAAACAACAGAACTTTCTATTGATGTAGAAATTATTGCCGATTTAAAAACTATAAACCCTTTTGATTTTTTTGTAGAAGAATCTGCAGAAGAGTTTCCTTTTACCTATTCTGAAAATACTAAAAAGGAACTCCTTCCCTATTTGGAAGTAACTGAAAAAGGTGATTTATTAAAAGATTTTGTGGCGTCTTTAGATATGACTCCAAGAAAAACAATTTATTTTCTGATTGATATCAACAGAAAAATATATGAATATTTAAGTTACAATATCAGAATGGAACCTGGTGTACAAACTTGTGAGCAAACCTTAGAACAAAGAAATGGTTCTTGTAGAGATTATGCTTGGTTATTTGTGCAAGCTTTGCGTCATTTAGGTTTTGGAGCACGTTTTGTTTCTGGTTATTTAGTACAATTAAAATCTGATGAACAATCTTTAGATGGTCCTTCTGGTCCTGCTGAAGATTTTACAGATTTACATGCTTGGGCAGAAGTATATTTGCCAGGTGCAGGTTGGATTGGTTTTGATGCAACTTCTGGATTATTAGCTGGAGAAGGTCATATCCCTTTAGCTTGTACTCCTTCTTTTGAAAGTGCTGCTCCAGTTTTTGGTTTGTCTGATATTTGTGAAACTGAATTTGAATTTGAGAATTCTGTAACCCGAATTTTAGAATCGCCAAGAGTTACAAAACCATACACACAAGAACAATGGAAAGCCATTGATAAGTTAGGTAATAAAGTTGAAAAAGAACTGCAAAAAAACGATGTTCGTTTAACAATGGGTGGTGAACCAACCTTTGTTTCTGTGGATGATATGGAAGGTGCAGAATGGAACACAGATGCAGATGGAACACACAAAAGAACATTGGCAGCAGATTTATCGAAACGTTTTTTAGATAAGTTTTCTGAAGGTGGCTTTTTACATCATGCTCAAGGAAAATGGTATCCAGGAGAACCTCTTCCAAGATGGTCTATTGAATTAGTTTGGCGAAAAGATGGTCGAAAAATATGGTTCAACCAAAATTTATTAGCAGCTTTAGCTCCAAAAACAGAAATTCCTGAAAATGCAGATATCTTATTTTTAGAGAAATTAACGAGTTATTTAGGCGTTTCTTCAGAGCATATTTTACCTACTTATGAAGATGCTTTTTTAATGATGTATGAAAAAGGCAATATGCCAATTGATTACAATCCTGCAGAAGATAAAGATAGTTCTATCGCAGAAAAAAAGATTGCAGAAATTCTAAAAAACGGCACATCTAAAGCAGTTGGTTATGTTTTACCATTAAACAAATCTGAAGACAAATGGTTTAGTAGCGAATGGACTTTTAGAAGAAATTATATTTATTTAACGCCAGGAAATTCGCCTGTTGGTTTGCGTTTGCCTTTAAATTCTTTAGAGCAAAAACCAGCACATGAAATGTTTCCTATTTACGAGCCAGATTTATTTTCTACAAAGAAAAGGTTGCCAAGTTTTAGACAAGTAGTTTCTAAAAGATATGAAGATTTTCAGCAAAATGGCATTCCAACCAATATGCCTAATTATTTTGTAAGAACCGCTATTTGTTCAGAAGTGAGAGAAGGTAAATTGCATTTATTTTTACCACCTTTAGACAATGCTGAATTTTATTTAGATTTATTAGCATCCATAGAAGCAACTGCAAAAGAATTAGAAATTCCTGTTATTTTAGAAGGATATGGAATACCTCATGACAACAGAATAGAATCGATGAAAATTACTCCAGATCCAGGAGTTATTGAGGTAAATGTGCATCCTTCTTTAGATTGGAATCAATTAAAAAATACAACTTTTACCATTTACGAAGAAGCAAAAAAATCGAGATTAGGAACCGAAAAGTTTATGTTAGATGGAAAACATACAGGAACTGGAGGTGGAAATCACGTAACTTTAGGTGGAGTTTCTCCAAAAGATAGTCCGCTTTTGCGTAAGCCGAGTTTATTACGAAGTTTGCTAACTTTTTGGCAACATCATCCTGGATTATCTTATTTGTTTTCTGGTTCTTTTGTGGGCCCAACAAGTCAAGCTCCTAGAGTTGATGAAGCAAGACATGATAGTTTGTACGAGTTAGAAATCGCCTTTAGCCAAATTCCAAAAGATGGCGAGGTTCCATTTTGGTTAACTGACAGGTTATTTCGTCATTTATTAACTGATTTAACAGGAAACACACACAGAGCAGAATTTTGTATTGATAAATTATATTCGCCAGATTCTTCTACTGGAAGATTAGGAATTTTAGAATTACGTGGTTTTGATATGCCTCCTCATGCACAAATGAGTTTATTACAAAACTTATTGGTAAGAACATTAGTTTCTTGGTTTTGGAAAAAACCTTACGAACATAATTTAGTGAGATGGGGTACAGAATTACATGATAAATTTTTAATAGAACATTTCGTAAAAGAAGACATAAAGGATATTGTAAATCAATTAAATAAAGCAGGTTATAAGTTTGAATTAGATTGGTTTGATCCTTTCTTTGAATTTAGATTTCCTTTATATGGAATGGTTGACATCAACAATATACATTTAGAATTAAGAGCAGGAATTGAACCTTGGAATGTTTTAGGTGAAGAAATGACTGGTGGAGGAACTGCAAGATATGTAGATTCTTCTCTAGAAAGATTGCAAGTAAAAGTATCAGATTTTAATCAAGAAAGATACACGTTAACTTGTAATGGCGTAAAAGTGCAATTGAAAAGTACTGGAACACATGCAGAATATGTAGCAGGAATTCGTTACAAAGCATGGAACCCTTACTCTGCTTTGCACCCAACAATAGATGTTGATACACCTCTTGTTTTTGATATTGTTGATAACTGGAACAAACGTTCCATTGGTGGTTGTACGTATTTTGTAACACATCCAGGAGGAAGATCTTATGATACGTATCCTATAAATAGTAATGAAGCTGAATCTCGTAGAATTAATCGTTTTTGGGATTTTGGACACACACAAGGAGAAATCAAATCGAAAGAAGAAGCTAGAAAAGACAAAGAAGCTCAAGAGAAAGAATTAGCAGAAAATGATAAAGGAATAATCAGAGGAATTAAAAAACAAGGAAGTTCTAAAAAATTCAATTTTAAAGAGATTCCTGTAAACCCAGAATATCCAAATACATTAGATTTGCGACTTAAAAAATAATTCGTCTTGATAAAAAAGCCAGTTACATCTTTCTTTAAAGATTATTTTAAAGATTTTGAAAACTATGATGAAGTTTTAAAGTCTGATATGAAGATAAACCCTACTTGGGAGAAATTATTATCGAATTTTTCTAAACTAGGTATTAAAGAGATTACAAAAAGACAAGAAAATTTAGATTGGTTATTAGCAGAAAATGGTGTAACCTATAATGTTTATAACGACCCTAAAGGTTTAAACCGACCTTGGAGTTTAAATATAATTCCCTTTGTAATTGATAACAAAGAATGGAAAACATTAGAAAAAGGGTTACAACAACGTGCACATGTTTTAGATTTAGTTTTAAAAGATATTTACGGAAAAAGAGAATTGATTAAAAATGGAATTATTCCTCATGAAATAATCTTTTCTCATCGTGGTTTTTTAAGACCTTGTGATCAAATACAATATAAAACAGCTCAACAGCTATTAATGCATTCTGCAGATTTGGCTAGAGGTCCAGATGGACGAATGTGGGTTGTAAACGATAGAACTGAAGCACCTTCTGGAATTGGTTATGCTCTTGAAAATAGATTTTCTACAAGAGAAGTTGTACCCGATTTTTTTAACGAAATTAACGTAAAACAACCTTTTGGATTTTTTCAAGATTTTAACCAACTCTTAATTAATGCTGCAGTAAGTAACAAAGAAAATCCAACCATTGTAATTTTAACTCCTGGACCACACAATGAAACGTATTTTGAACATGCGTACTTGTCTTCATTTTTAGGATATCAGTTAGTAAAAGGAAGTGATTTGGTTGTAAGAGACCAAAAAGTTTGGATTAAAACTTTAAAAGGTTTAATTCAAGTTGATGTAATTTACAGACGTGTAGACGATGCTTTTGTAGATCCCCTAGAATTGAAAGGAGATTCTTTTTTAGGAGTCGCTGGCTTGTTAGAAGTTGTTAGGCAGCAAAATGTAGCCATTATGAATCCTATAGGAAGTGGCGTTTTAGAAAACCCAGGTTTAATTCCTTTTATGAATTCTATTTGTAAATACTTTTTAAAAGAAGATTTACTGTTACCACAAATTGCTTCTTGGTGGTGTGGACAAGAAAAAGAGCGAAAACACGTCCTAGAAAATATTAAAGACCTTGTTGTAAAACCTATTGATATTACCAACAGAGAAAATATTTATTTCTGTGAATTTTTAAATGATGCTGAAATAGCAGCTTTAAAAAAGCAAATTTTAGCAAAACCATATCGTTTTGTGGCACAAGAAAAAATATCTTTTTCAACAGCACCAAATCTTACGAAAGAACATTTAGAACCTAGAAAAGTTGTTTGTAGAACTTTTGCAATTGCTAAAGAGAAAACGTATAGCATTATGCCTGGAGGTTTGGTTAGAGTTGCTGCAGAAAGAAAAGACATGAGAGTTTCCAACCAAAAAGGAGGCACCAGTAAAGATTTTTGGGTTACAAATAACAAAAAGAAAAACAACAAAAAACTTCAAAGATATCATTGGCATCACTCAACATCTAACAATTTAACAGGTATTGAAAACCTACCAAGCAACACAGCCGAAAATTTATTTTGGTCTGGTAGATATTTGGCAAGAACTTTAATTACTGCAAGGTATATTAGAATGGTTTTAAACCAAATGAGTAATTCTGAATTTAATAAACGAGATTCAGATTCTGAAAGTTTACATATTTTATACAAATCAATAACACATTTAACCTCTATTTTTCCAGGTTTTACAGGTAAGAACGAAGACAAAGCACTAGAAGATCCTTTAAAAGAAATTGCAATTGTACTTTTTGATAAAACTAAAGTTGGTAGTTTAGCACATGCACTTTCTTCTTTTAACAATTCTTATTACTCTTTAAGGAATTTATGGTCTAAAGATATGTGGCGTGTTTATGATACGTTGCAAAAAATTTGGCATGATTTTGATAAAGAAGATCATCAAAATGAGAAAAAAATCATAAAATTATTAGACACTGTTATTACAAAATTAATTGCTTTTATTGGCTTAATTGAAGAAAGTATTTTAGTAGATCAAGGATTGTTACTCTATTTTATTGGTTTACAGATGGAATTAGCAACGATGTGTATTGATAAATCTAGAGCACTTTTAGCCATTAGTTATGAGGAAGATGTAGAATATGAAATTTTAGAATCCTTATTAAACAGCCACGAAAGTTTAAACATTTACAGATATAGTTTTAAATCTTACTTGAATGTAGAAAATGTAGTGAATCTTATTTTATTAGATAAATCGTATTCAAGATCTTTAAAATATCAACTAAACAGAATTAAAAGAGATATTTTTAAATTGCCAAAAAGAAACGAAGATACTGCATTAACTGCATTACAAAAAGCAATTACAGAAGCTTGCAATTTAATTAATGATGCAAACGCAACTGATTTAATTAAGGTTGATAAAAATGAAGTAACTAGAAAAAATTTGGAAAATTTATTAGCTTCTTTAAGTGATAAAATCCATGATACTTCTATGTCTTTAACAGATATGTATTTTAATCATTCTGATGAACAAAAACAGTTAGTTGACCAAAATTATACACTTTAAAATGATTTTTTCAATTATACACACAACAAGCTATAAATATGATAATAATGTAACTTATTGTCACAATTTAGCCATCTTAAAACCTAAAAATTTTATTGGGCAAAAGTTACTGAGTTATGAGTTAGAAATTACTCCAAAACCTAGTTTTTTAAATGAAAATATAGATTTTTTCGGAAATACAGTAACTCATTTCTCTATTGATAAACAACACAAAGAATTAATTGTAACTGCAAAAAGTAACGTAGAGCGTTCTTTTGAAATTCAAGAAGAAAATGAACATTTAAAAGGTGATAAAAACATCACTTTAGAAAAAGCTATTGAAAAATTAAGTTCTTTTTCTTCAGAAATTATTGATGCTAAACAATTTTTATTAGACTCACCTTTCATTAATAAAATATCGACTTCAATTAAGGAATATGCAGAAATTTCCTTCAAAAAAGAGCGTTCTGTTTTTGAAGCCTCTAAAGAATTAATGAAACGTATATTTACGGATTTTAAATTTGATGCCACTTTTAGCACCATTGCAACTCCTATTGAAGAAGTTATGAAAGAAAAAAAGGGCGTTTGTCAAGATTTTGCTCAAGTTGCAATTGCTTGTGTACGTTCCATGGGTTTGCCTGCAAGATATGTGAGTGGCTATATAGAAACATTACCTCCTCCAGGAAAAGAAAAACTAGTGGGTACAGATGCTTCCCATGCTTGGTTTTCTGTATTTATTCCAGGTTTTGGTTGGGTAGATTTTGATCCTACAAACAATCAAATTCCAAAAAACCAACATATTACAGTTGCTTTTGGTAGAGATTATTATGATGTACCTCCTTTAAAAGGAGTTATTTATGGTTCTGGAAATAGTATTATGAAAGTTTCAGTAGATATTAGACCTGCTAAAGACTAAAAACAAAAATGCTTTGAAATTTTTATATATTAAAAATCTCAAAGCATTTTATTCTTTAAATAAAACAACTATTTAGCAAGCAATATGGTACTTTACATTCTCTTTTGTGTAAATGTTAATAGCACCTTTACTCTTAAGTTGGTCTATAATTGTGTATAAAGATAATATCATTGAGATATTTTCTACTTTATTTAAAATTTGAAAACTTGTTAAAGGTTCTTCTTTAATTACATTCAACACAGACAGTTGCTGTGCTGTTAGTTCATTATTTTTCATAGCATATTTTTTAGGTGGTAAATGTACGACAATAACACATACAGTGTAAAGAACTAATTCACAAACACATACTGTTATATAATGGAATAAATAGCAATCTAAAAAAAACGTTATCTAATTTACTTTATGCAGCCTATTGAACAACGTTTTAGAAATCCATAAAAAAATAAAATTAGCCATTAAGCAGCATAATGATATTTTTTATCTTGTTTCATATAACTTTTTAGCACACCTTTTGTACTAAGTTTATCTATAATATTATACAATGATAAAATCATAGAAACGCAGTCTACTTTATTTAAAATTTCAAAACTTGTTAAGTGCTCAGTTTTTACAGCATTTAATACTGATTGCTCTTCAGCAGATAGGGTAGTTTGTATCATAAGGGGTTATAATTTATGAATCAAATATACATTATTTTTTAAATAATCTAAAAAAAACAGTATAATTATTAAGTTTTTTTTAACAATATATTTTTTGATTCTTATAAAATACAAAAATTAAACAGAATACAATCGCATAAAAACACAACCAACGAACTAGAGGTCAGTTACTTAATTTTTAATTAATTTAAAACAATTATTTTATTGGCTCGTCTTCAATAAGATACATATCTGAATACACTTTGGTAAAATGCGCTCCAAAAAATAAAATTAAACTAGAATAAGAAACCCAAAGCATAATTAAAATGATAGAACCTGCTGCTCCATAAGTAGAACCTGGATCCATTTCGCTAAAATACCAAGCCATTAAATACTTACCTATTACAAATAAAATTGCTGTTAAAGCTGCACCAATTCTTACTGCTCCCCAACGAATGCTTTTTGTTGGTAAATATTTAAACATGGTTGCAAAAAGCACATAAATAAAGAAAATGGAAATTGTAAAATCTATAAGATATACATAATCAAACAAACTTTCTGGTACAAATTTTTCTATTCTGTTACTAAAAGCACTGATAATTGATGTAAAAATAAAACTGATTAAAAGTAAAAAACCTATGATTAAAATAAATCCAAAACTTTTTAATCTGCTTAAAAGCATTTTAACAAATCCGTTCGTATTTTCACTTTCTTTTACTTTCCAAATTTTATCGAATGCAGATTGAAGTTGATAAAAAACTCCAGTTGAACCATAAATTAAGGTTATAAAACCAATAATAGTTGTAAAGATTGAAACTGATTCATCTCCTCTATCCAACATCATAACTCTTATGGATTCTGCTGTTTGCACACCAACTGCTGCAGAAATTTCGTCTAACAATTCTCCTTGTACAATTTCTCTTCCCCAAACATTACCAACAAGATTTAATATGATAACAATTAAGGCAGGCAAAGACAATATTGCATAATAAGCAACCACTGCACTTAGCTCAAAAGGATTGCTATCGAACCAATTATTTGTAGTTTTAACAAATAATTTCGGTAAATCTTTCAGTTTAAATTTTAGTGTCAATTGTTATAATGTATTTAGATAAAAAATAATCCAAAGTACTAAATACTTTGGATTATTTTATAAAATTTTAAGCCTCTCCTCTAGCAGGATAATCTGCTTTTAATATGTAATCAACTCCGTTTAAAACGTCTTTAAATTCAGGTCTTCCAAAAGGCATAGATTGTATTGATTCCCAATACACTTGTCCTTTTTTATCAATCAAAAATAAACCAGGTTCTGTAAATACTTTTGGCTCCTTATCACTAATACCTTCAGAAATGAATAAACCCCATTTACGAGCTTCATCAATTGAAAAATTATAACCTACAGGAACATCATCTATTGCCCAATCTTTGTAAGTTTCTTTTGCAAGTTCTTCTGTATTTGCACTTATTGCAATTATATTAACGCCTCTTTTTGTAAAATCTGGAATTTTTGTTTGTAATTCTTCCAATTGCTTTTTACAAACTGGGCAGTGTTTTCCTCTGTAAAAAATTATCAATGTAAAGTTTTCTGGATTTTGTTCTTGCAAATTCCATTGTGTATCATTTACTAAATCAATTGTTAATTCTGGTGCTTTATTTCTAGGTTTTATCATCTTGTAAGTTTTATGAGTTTTGTAATTTATTTACTTCTAATTTCGGATAATCTGTGTATCCTTTAGGTCCTGTTGTGTAAAATGTTTCTTGATTCCAATCTGCTAGTTCTTGATTTCTTTCAAAACGTTCTACTAAATCTGGGTTTGAAACATATAATTTACCAAAGGCAACTAAATCTGCGTTTCCTTCTTCGATTACTTTATTTCCAGATGCTTCATCAAAGCCTGCATTAATCATTAAAGTTCCATGATATAAAGGTCTAAAATGTTCTGCAATATTTTGCACAGCAAATTTCACGTCAGAAACATCGTTAAAGGGCTCAGATAAATGAACGTAGGCTAAATTATAATCATTTAGTTTTTTGATAATATATTCAAAAGTTGGAATCGTTTCTTCATCCATTTCCATTCCAAAAATTCCATTTAAGGAAGGATTGAATCTTGCTCCTATTTTCTGTTCGTGTAAAACTTCTTTCATAGCATCTAAAACTTCAAAAAAGAAACGCGCTCTATTTTCTATACTTCCTCCATATTCATCTGTTCTTTTGTTGGATGTTTTATTAAAAAACTGATGAAACAAATATCCATTTGAAGAATGAATTTCTACACCATCAAAACCAGCATCAACAGCGTTTTGTGCAGCATTTTTAAAATCGGATATTGTTCTTTTAATATCTTCTTTAGTCATTTCTTTTGGTGCAACAGTTTCTTTTTCTCCTTCTGGAGTGTACACAGTTACGTTTGCGTTAAGTGCAGAAGGTGCTAGTGGCAATTCTCCATTATGAAAATCGGGATGCGAAATTCGTCCTACATGCCAAAGCTGAATAAATATCTTCCCTCCTTTATCATGCACTCTTTTTGTCACTTTTTTCCAACCTGTAACTTGCTCTTTACTGTGAATTCCAGCAGTATTTATATAACCAACAGCTTCTTTAGAAACCTGTGAACCTTCTGTAATTAACAAACCTGCAGAAGCTCTTTGTTCATAGTACAAACCATGCAAATCGTCTGTAGGAACATTGCCTTCATTATCTGCTCTACTTCTAGTCATTGGAGCCATGACAACTCGATTTTTTAAAGGTAAATCATCAATATTATTAAAATTTTGTAATAAAAATTCTTTCTTCATTATTCTCTCTTTAATTTGTTATTATTAAAATTATTATTGATAAAAAAAACTTTAATAAGTAGCTAATTTTTCTTTTTTCTTAGTCAACTGTCTATCCAATTCTTTTACAGATTCATTAATAGAACTTATAAAATTATCGTGACTTGCTTCTGCAAATAATCTTGGTCCAGGCACACTTACTCTAATATTGCAAATCATTCCTGTTTCATCAGATGATGTATTTTCTGTTTTAAAGAAAACATCTGCTCTTATAATCATTTGGAATTTATCGTATAATTTTTCTAATTTTTCTTTTGCGTATGCTTCTAACCTATCACTAGCTTCCACATCATGGTATTCGAAATTAATATTCATAGTTTTATCATTTTAAATTAATAGACTATAAATGTATTTACAAATAGAAATGTAAGTTTGCTGAAATGCAATTAAGTTGAACTCTAATGCATTGTTAACACCTTTTTAAGAGATTTACTTTCTTTTTCTTGAAGTGATAAAATAAACGCCCGTTAATAAAACACAAGAAGCTATAATTGATTGTGTTGTTAAAGTTTCCTCTAAAAAATACCAACCCATAAATAAAGCAATTACAGGATTTACATACGCAGATGTTGATACTTTTTCTGGCGACACATTTTTTAAAAGATAATTGAAAGCTGTAAAAGCAATAATACCTCCAAAAACGATTAACAACACCATAGAAATTTGAACATTGGTACTCCAAAGTAAAGGTGAAAGCCAAACTTCATTAAAACTTAAACTTGCTAAAAAAAGCACAAAACCAGCCACCAACATTTGATAACCTGTGGTAACCATAAAACTTTTTGGCAAATCTGCTTTCGATACAAAAACACTTCCATAAGCCCAACTTAATACACATGTTAACATCATAAAAATGCCTAATAAAGTTCCTTCAGATGTTATCAATTCTTTTTGACTTACCAATAAATACATCCCAAACATTCCTAAAAAAACACCAATAATCGATTTTTTCTGAAAAGGTTTCCTATCAATTAATCGTAATAAAAAGAGTACAAAAAGTGGTTGAGTAGATGCCATTAAAGCTCCAAAACCACTATCTACATAACGTAAAGCCCACACAAAAACGCCATTTCCATAAATCAAAAAGAAAAAAGAAGCAATCATGGAGTTTAAAAATTGCTTTTTTGTAATTTTTAAAGGTTGTTTTAAAATAAATGCCAAAAAAATCATTAAAATTCCTGCAACAGAAAAACGTATAGAAGCCAAGAAAAAAGGCGATAATTCTGTGACTGCAACTTTATTAAATAAGTATGTAGATCCCCAAACTACATAAATTGCAAAAAATGAAATAGCAATAAGAAATTTGGAATTTTTCATATCAATAATATTATAAATCAAAAATACTACTAATAAACATCTAATAAATATTTATAAAGTAAAAATGTTTAAATGTTTATATTTGAGAATTCAGAAGAAAAAAATAAACATAAAAAAGAAAAAATTGCGTAAAAAATACCCTTTTGATTCGGCTATAAAACATCATATAATAATTGCAATTTGTTTAGCCATTTGGATTTTCGTTTTTCTATATTTTACAGAACCATTAGATGTAAACCAATTATATGATGATGAAAAGCTACTATTTTTAACTGGTTACAGTCTTATTGGTGGTTTTTGTTATTTGTTGTTTTTACCAATTCAATATGTAATCTTACATAAAAATGATGAAAATTGGACGGTTTTAAGCGAGTTGCTTTTCTTATTCCTCTTTTGCTTTTTCACTATTGCTATTTCTAGAGTGTATTATTTATATATAATCATGGTAAATGAAGTAAATCCTTATGATTTATGGTATATGCTTAAAAGTATTTTTCTGCCAGCAATTGCCACCATTTTACCAATTATTATTTTTGGACGATTTGCTTTTGGGAAATATAAGAACAAACAAATTGAGGCCAAAAAAATAGAAATTAAAGGCGAAGGAAATTACGAAGGTTTGCGTTTGTTTTTAAATGATGTGATTTCAATTCAATCTTCAGACAACTATGTGGAAGTTTTTTATGTAGTTGGCAAAGATTTAAAAAAGACATTAATTAGAACTAAATTATCTGCAATTGCAGATGAATTTCCTGCACTTTTAAGAACACATCGTTCTTATTTAATAAATCCATATCACTTTTTACAATGGAAAACAGAAAATAGCAAACTGTTTGTGTTGTTATTTCACCACATCAAAGTGCCAGTTTCAAGAACCTATCAAAAAGAGGTAAAAGCAGTCCTGAATTCCACCACAGAATAACTGCATTTCGCCCCAAAGACCTATATATAATGACTTTATTGCTGAAACCTTTCTAATTTTGTCTCAGAAAGTTTAATCAATAAAAACATCATTATGAAAACTCAAATCACTTTAATTAGCATTTTATTTTTATCAATCTTTAATGTATTAGCACAAAAACAACAACAAGAAATTTTAATTATTGGTACCATGCATACTGTTCCTAAAATTGTAAAAAAAAGCTACAAACCAATGTTGCGTTTTGCAAAAAAATACAATCCTGAAGCAATTTATGTAGAATCGCCAATGGCAAATGATACTATTTCTTGGGAATATTTAAAAGAAGGTTGGTCTAAAAATTATCAGCAATTTTATAAGTTGTCAGATTCTTTGCAGAAAAATTTTAATTTTAATCAAACTAAATTCAATGATTTATCAACCAAAAAATTACAAGATTTAAATGCTGATGAAATCGATTATTTAATTCTTAGTTATGGTTACAAAAGAAATAATGGAAATTATGAATTGTTCTCTTACCTTAAAAAACATGGAATTAAAGGCGCTAAAAAACCAACAAGACATGAAGATGGAGATTTGACATACAAATTGGCTATTCATCAAAATTTGAAAGTGAATAATATGGACGACCAACAAACAAATGGGTTTTATCACCCAGCTTGGACAAAATGCGTAAAAGAAGGAAGCAAAAATGGAAGCAATGTAATTGGTTCGAAAATTAATAAAAAGCAATACAACTCAGCTAAAATCCCTGCAATATTTAGGAAATTAGGGAAACACACTAATAAAAGAGAATCCTTAAATGCATTGCATACAATGAGCTCTTTTAACTACATAACAGAAGATACTGAAGGTTGTTTGGAAGGAAGAAAATATTGGAATGAACGAAATATGAGAATGGCTAAAAATATTGCTAGTCAGGTTTTAGAATCTGGAAAAACTAGAAATATTGTAATGGTTGGTGCATCTCACGTAATTGGTTTAGAAAAGGAATTAAAGGCGAATTACCCAAATCTAAAAGTAATTCTAATGAATGAGTATTAAACTTTCTATGTTACTTTTAATTAGAAAACCTTCACGAATTTCGTGAAGGTTTATTATTGAAAATTAACTAAAACTATTTGTCTTTTTTCTTTTCTATAATTGTTTTTTTATCCAAACTAAAATCCTTGTTCTCATTTAAATTCGGTGATGGATTTGTAGGATCGTTTTGTGTTTTTGATCTATCAAATTTTTTATTATCTTTTATAATTCCCATGATATTTTGTTTTTAAATTCGATATAAAATTAGAAAACAAACAAAACACAATGAGTTAAAGACCTGTTAATAAATATTTTACTTTGTTAAAATAGTTTATGAGTTAAAGTTTACATCTATTAAGGCAAGAATCTTTTTAGTTGTTTTATAAATTTGTAATTCAACTAAAAATCAAAACAAATGTCAATATTAACAATAATTTTAAGTGTATTATTACCTCCTTTAGCAGTGTTTTTAAAACATGGTTTAGGAACACAGTTTCTATTAAGTATTCTATTAACCATTTTAGGTTGGTTGCCAGGAGTTGTACATGCACTTTATGTAAATAGCAAATAATTATGAAAGAAAAAACAGATACATACAATTCGGAAATTACAAAAGAAGATTTACAAGCTTTAGGAGATAAAGCTGGAAATTTAAGAAATGATAATGGAGATGATGAACTTTTAAAAAATAAAGTTACCAAAGATTTCTCTGGAAGCGATTTAGATATTCCTGGCAGAAAAACCAGAAAGGATGTTACTAAAAAAAATCTTAAAGACGAGGAAAATCAATTATATAGCATTGGAAGTGATGACAATGATAATTTAGAAATTGATACTATCAACCATAAAGAAAAATAAAATGGACTTAGATAATAAAGAAAAGAAAATTAAAATTAGAAAAAAAAATGCCGATGAAATTCTGGCAATTAATCATGATGCAGATGCAAATAACATTTCTAATGTTAGATCTGGAATTACTTACATCCCTAAGAAAAATGGAAAATAAAGTAAGTATCCTAAAAATTTAAACCTCACAAATACTTAATTTGTGAGGTTTTTTTTTGTTTTATATCACCTTAATTTTAATTCTTATTCTGAGCATCAACAGCATCTTTAATTGCAACATCATCTACAAAAACATTGTTCAAAACAAAATTACTTCCATCTACATAAACCAAAGCATATGTTGTACTTAGTTCGTTTAAATTTGTGCTATTTCTCACTAAATCTTCTGCTGGTTTTGCTTTAGATTCTTCCATATAAAAACGATTGAAAGGAATATTAATATTTAGTTCTTTATTATAAGAATTATACCAATCTACATTTGTTTTTAGGTAATCTTTTCCAGAATTCAATTTCTCTTTGCTGATGGTATCAATTTTTGCAAAACCTAAACTATCTTTTAAATACACAAATATTTCTTGATTGCTAACCCAAGTTGTATCCATAGTTTTGTAGCGACTAATTTCATAATTTAAAACGATATACTTTCCTCTAAAGGGATCACTTGGATCTATAGGTTGCGTTATAAATTTATAAGCTTTTCCTTTTTTTAAAGTGTTTTCTTGATCGTAAATCATTTTTGTGGGTACTAATAATTGAGCTATTGCAACCAATATAAAAAGTCCGAATATTATTTTTGTTGATTTCATAGTAGAATTTTATCTGTTAGATTTCATTTTTTTAGCCATTAAATAATTGGATACAAAAAAGCCTACACCAACTATTATAAACAATAATCCTCTGAAGACAAATGACATATCTGTATCAAAAAAACGGATGGCAATTAAAGCTGTAATAATTAACAAACCATAATTTAAAAAGGTAAAATTTGTTTTGTCAACTCCTTTTTTTATAGTGGAAACTCCTAAAATAAACACTCCTAAATTTGAAAGAAAAAATGGAATTCTATCATCGATAAATTGCGATAAAAAGACGAAAATCATTACAATAGACACATATTGAAACAAGTTGCCAAATGCTAACTTAGAAAAAGTTTTATTTAGATACAAGATACTTAAAGTAGGTAATACTATAAGAATGGTAATAATTATTTCTTTCGTATTTACAAAAGAATAATCAAAATTGCCTTTCCAAAAATAATGAGAACTTGCTAAAAGCATTGTAATTAACAAGCCTAAAGAGCCCAAAATTAGCAAACCATTTTTAGCAATCCTTAATTTTTGAAATATTTTTAACTGACCAATGTTATATAGAAATCCAAAGAAAAGAATATAAATTAACAACTCAAATTGATAACTTGAATTTAAAAAAGCACCAAAAGTAATCACTAAACTTAATGGAAATAACCAATTTAATAATGCAGTTGTATTTTTAGATTTCTCATTTTTTAACAGCTTAAAATAACTTGGTAAAAGTAAAGCCATTATTAAAATATACATCCAAGGAGTTGCTCTAATGCCAGAAAAATTATATCCTAAATCACAAGCATACACTGTTGAAAATACTATTGTTAAGAAAAAAACTGCTTTCGATTTTAATACATAAACCAATGGTAAGCAAAGTAATATCCACGTTAAAAAAAACGAACTCAGATTGCCTGGAATATTATAAATCTGGCTAATTAGCGAAATAGAACTTCCAACAGCAAAAAACAAAAACACCCCTGAAGCCTCTAACCAAGTATTCGATTTTTTCTTTAAAATTGAAAAACCGACAATAAATTGACCTATTAATAATGGTAAAAATGCAAAAGCTGTTTTAATTATCTTGGAAAAATCATCCCAATTATGTGCTAAAACTAGGATAATACCTAAACCAACTAATAAACTTCCAAAAATTCCGAAAATCGTTAAAAGTCTATTAGGTTGATTCTGAGAATTATTGTTGTAATAATCATCAATTCTATTGCCTATTTTTTCGGAAATGATATCTTCTTCAATCAGCTTAGATAATTCCTGTCTAAATTTTGATTTCATATTTTAAATTTTAGTAAAATTAGTTATTTAAACCTCACAAATAATTAATTTGTGAGGTTTTGGTTTATAAAACCATTATCAAACTAAACTATTCTTCTTCATTTTTAGTGTTGATAAAATCAATATCTCTTGTGTTTTTTT